>DASSNZ010000321.1:0-3896 GCA_035701135.1 Verrucomicrobiia bacterium | reverse complement strand
GCAGTTTCATGGAACGAGAAGTTCCGCTTGCTCGGCGAGCGGATCATCGGCAACCGCTTCGGCGCGATTTACGTCCAATAGATCCCGCACGGCGCTGGCGAGATTGGCAAAACATTCATCACGTGTTTCCCCCTGACCGTTGGCGCCGGGAATTTCCACGCAGGTGGCCCAGTAACCGCCTTCATCCGGTTCTCCATGATGAATGATTGCTGTAAAGTGTTTCATATTTGCAGGATTATCCGCGCTCAAAATCGCTTCGTCAACGGCCTTCGCTGAACGAGCGGATGCAAAGCGGAGCTGTCGGCCAAAAACTGAGTCGCGATATTTTTCCCGGGCGCGAAGGAAAGCGTCTTTACCGTTTCGATCCGGTAAATCAGCCATTTTCCATCCACTTTTCTCAACATGAAATTCATTTCCTGCACAATGAAATCGTAATCGCCTTGCGGCGTGAATTTTCCCGTGAGATTCGCCACGGCGGTTTGCTTGTCTGAACCGAGTTTTACATTGATGTCGAGAAATTCGGTTTTCAATCCGCGCAGCTCCTGCACCGCGCCGGTTGCCGCCCGCTGAATTTCGGCGCGTCCGCTCAGAGCCTGCGTGCGTCCGCCGGGAACGTCCACGACAATTTCCACGTTGGTCGTGAAAAATTCCGGAACGCTCGATGCCTTGAGCGCGCGCCGGATGGTTCCGTCCTTCGGTTCGAACGACGCGGTTTCGGCCAGTTTTTTCAGGCGCGCGCGAATGACTTCCTCCGGATTTGGAAAAAGCCAATGCCAGGCGAAAAATCCGAGAATGATTATCGCGACGATGAGGAGGATGACGCGAAAAGATTTTTGCATAAAAGAATTTTTCCGACGATGCGTTCGCGCGAGGTTTCGCCTTTCATGTGAAGTTTCTCGGGCATGGAACGATTATCGCCAACGACGTAATAATGATCGGCGTCGAGCGTGCGCGGCGGAATTTCCCAGTCGCACGGAAATTTCAGATACGGCTCGGGAAGTTCGTTTCCGTTGATGAAAATCCTGCCTTTGTGAAACGCAATGGTTTCGCCGGGCAATCCGACGATGCGCTTCATCAACATGATGTGTTCGCCGGAATAGCGGATCGCCACGACGTCGCCGCGCTGCGGATCGGAATGCAGGTACGCGAGGCGATTGACGAAATTGATTCCGTTTTCCTGATAGGTGGGAAGCATGCTTGGCCCGTGAATTTTTATCGGAAGCAGCACATATGCGCGCATCAGAAAAACCAGGGCAATCAGAATGGCGATTCGCACAAGCGTGAATTTCGGCCTGCGCCCGACCACCGCGATTTGCAGCCAGCGGGGCAAATGATAGGAATGACTCTCGGTCGCCATTTGTCGGAGACAATATAAGTGCGCGAAACAAGCGCTGTCGAGAAAAGGCAGACTCATATTTTCCGGGTCGAGAATTTGCGGCGCTCTGGCGGAACCCATTACTGAAAAGCGTGCTGCCGGCATCTTGTCGGCAGAACTATCGGGACTGTCGGCAAGATGCCGACAGCACTTTAACTTTTCGAAATTTCTCCGGCGGGACGGAAATTCGTGGCTTCGGATTTGGTTTTGATGCAGGTCGAATCGAGCAGTTTCCGGCCTTCAAATACACCGCTGGAAAGCGTGTTGAACCAGACCCCGTCCGCGATCCGCGTGCGCACCAGCGTATAAGCCAGCTTTTTCAGCGAACCGGCGAAACCACCGAGCACGTTCACTTCCGATTCCAGAGAAACATCGGCGCGCGCAATTTCAAATTCTTCGCGATCAATCCAGAGCGTTCCTGAAACGCGATTCAGCAAACGATCCACCAGATCGTGCGCGGGTGGTTCGGGGGATTTCGGCGCGAAGGAAATCCGATACGCGGCGCGGCCATTGAGATTCGTTTCGCCGAGGAGTTTATAGTTGAAATGCGCCGCGATTTCCGGTGTCAGAAAACTGCCGTTGTCGCCCGGTTTTTTACTGTCGCCGAGCAACCGCTGAAACATGGACGCGTTTTCCCTCTGCTTTTTCCGATCGTCGGCTGTCGGCGCGTGGCCGTTGACTTCGGTCAAATTCAGATGCGAAGCGCCATCGCGAAACGAAGCGTCGTAAACCTTTTCTTTGCGTTCTCGAATATTTCCCGAGCCGTCCAATTCTTCGGTAAGCGTAACTTTGGTGTAATTGAACGCGGGCAGCGCGCCGGTGTTGGTCTGTTGCGCGCGGGTTGCGGCTCTTTGAATGATTTCATCCGCGCTCATTGCTGAATTCGCATGTGCCACCGTCTGTCCGATTGCGCCAATAATCATCGAAATGAAAAGGCGCCGACAAAATTTTCCAAAACCACAATACTTCATCGAAGCGGACAAGATGCCGTACGTTTGAAGCCGCGCAAGAGGCGAAATGACAAATTCCGGATCCGAATCCGAAAAATGCCCAAAGCCTCGAAAACCGCTGATATCGGACAAATCCGATGACGCGGTGCGGTCAAACGAGAATTCGGATTTCTGAATTCGAATTTGTTTCTGAATTCGGATTTCTGGATTCGGTTTTTGAACCTGGAACCTGGAGCTTGAAGTAAAACAGGTATTCCCGCCCGCCAAATTGGGGTATTCAAGGCAATTGAAAGCATTTGGTTCGGACGGCTTATATTATGCGCAGTTTTGAATCAGGACTGTGAAAAATGACAAAGCACGAAATCAACATACCGCTTAAAAAAGTGACGCTGGGCGGCGAATGGGTGTTGCCCGAAGGAGCGACGGGTCTGGTGATTTTCGCTCATGGAAGCGGCAGCAGCCGGCACAGTCCGAGAAATCAATTTGTCGCGCAGACTTTGCGCGAGGCGGGATTGGGCACGTTGTTGTTCGATCTGCTGACAGCCGAGGAGGAACAGGCCGAAGCCTACACGCGTCATCTGCGATTCAATATTCCGTTTCTTGCGGAACGATTGATGACGACGACGCGCTGGGCTTTGGACCGGGAAACGATCCGGGACATGAACGTGGGGTATTTCGGGTCAAGCACAGGGGCGGCGGCCGCGCTGGCCGCCGCCGCGGAACTGCGCGAAAAAATCCATGCCGTTGTCTCGCGCGGCGGACGGCCGGATCTTGCCGGCGAGGCGCTCCCGCGGGTGACCGCCGGAACTCTGCTGATTGTCGGCAAAAATGACACGCCGGTTATTCCGTTGAACGAGCAGGCTTACGACAAATTGACCTGCGAAAAAGCATTGCGGATTGTCCCGGGCGCATCGCATCTTTTCGAGGAACCCGGCACGCTCGAAATTGTCGCGCGAATGGCGTCCGAATGGTTCGCGGGTCATCTGAATCCCATTACGCATCACGTTTAATTTATGGCGCCTCTTTATCAGGACAGATCGGATGCCGGAAAGGCTTTGGCCAAGAAACTTCTTCATCACGCGAATGATCCATCGCTGCTGGTTCTCGCGCTGCCGCGCGGCGGGGTGCCGGTTGCCTTTCAGGTCGCGCTCGAATTAAACGCGCCGCTGGATGTTTTTGTCGTGCGCAAACTCGGCGTCCCCGGTTACGAGGAACTGGCGATGGGCGCGATTGCGTCCGGCGGAGTTCGCGTGCTGAACGAGGAATTGATTCAACGTCTTAACATTCCGAAAAACGCCATCGAAGCCGTCACGCGCGAGGAGGAGCAGCAATTGGAACGCTGTGAAAAAGCATTTCGCGGTTCGCGCGAACCGGCTCGGGTCGAGCGGCGCACAATCGTTCTCGTGGACGACGGACTCGCCACCGGCGCAAGCATGAAAGCGGCTGTCCGCGCGTTGCGCCAGAAACATCCGGCCTATATTTGCGTGGCCGTTCCCATCGGCTCGCGCGACACGTGCGATTATTTCCGTTCCGAAGTGGATGAATTGATTTGCGGCGACACACCGGAACCG
>DASSNZ010000320.1:0-5864 GCA_035701135.1 Verrucomicrobiia bacterium | reverse complement strand
ATTCCTCTGGCAGTGGTCGGGAATGCGACGCGAGGGCAAAGTGATTATCTGACACAGCGCTCATCTCAACCGCTCAATGAATTGCCATCTCTGCCGCCGGAAATTGCGGAAGCGTATTCCAACGATCAACACTTCGCTTTTCAATTCGCGGAACTCTCGAACGGGACACGTTATATCGTGGTAATCAATCATGATGATCAAACTAAATTCTTGAATCGGAGCGGATCGGAATTTTGGTATGCGCGAATCTATCGAATTGGCAGCGGAAACGATTCAAAGCCCGAGCTTTTGCGCGAAGGATTGCAATCGTTTGGCGGCGACCTGACGATTCCGGTGGACTTGCCGTTGCCGGGAATCGGGACAACCAGGCTTAAGAATATTCACGGCTCCATTGGCTATTCGATCAATGGAAGTCAGAACGGAAAACCGGAGGTTTATAGCGGTCGCAGTCCCACTCTTCAGGTTGCGGGATCAAATGTCAGTGATGAAGGGAAATTAACCCTGACGGCCACAGTTCCCGATGAATTGGCGGTCACTCCGGACGTGCAGCTGACGCTGCGTTTCGAACCTCTTGATCCCAGTCTTCCCGAGCGCACCGCATCAGGCAAAATCACAGACCTCCTGACCCTTGGCACCGCGCGTTTTGCTGTCACATCATTGGCTCCGGACTTTTCTTCGGCAACACTCGCCGTGGTGTCGGGCAGTCTGAAACAGACGTTGCAGCAGCAACTCAAGGCCGGCGCGGAGATGCCGCCGTTTTCCCAGATGAATCTTTTGACGCGTCAGACTATCACCCGGGAAGATCTGCTGACCGGGGCGAAGAATTCCGCCGGAATTGTTTTCATCTTTGGCGATTTGCAATCAGAAACTGGCCAGTCCTTTCCCGGGTATCCGCCTTCCTTCCGCGGTCCGGGTTCGGTGTTGCCACTGCCGCCATCCGCCGTCGTAGAACAAGTCTGCGTAGGATTAAAATCAAAGGTCGTCGTGGTGCTGGTGACCCGCCAGATCAGCCTTGGCTTTCTTTACGGCGATTTGCGCAATCAGACTCCCGATTATCTCATTTTGTCAGACTTCATTGATCCGTTGCAGACGGCATTTCAGTTGCCTCAATCGAGGTCGCGCGGTTGGTCCGGCCCTTCCTTTCCGATCGGTCGCGATCAGCCTTCATTGCGCCAGCTTTTCAACCTTCCCGAACAGACACTCTCTATCGTGGCTTTCAACCGGATGGGAAAAGTCCTCTACGTGAAGGCTGACGCAGGCAACACATTTCTGACGTCATTGGCCGAGGCCCGCTCGGCATTGAGCGATCAGGGAAAATGACCGAAGGACGCTGGTTTTAATTGAGTTGCCGCTGCTTCAAAACATTCCGCATCACCAAGGCAGCGGCAAGAGTAATCTCTGGTTAAACAATCTGAAGCGGCGTGAATTTTTTTCCGAGAATCGGTTCGCTCCGGGTTTTCAGCCAGTTCTCCAGCACCGAAGCGTAAACGGAACGGAAATCCACTTTGTATTTGATGTCGCCTTCGAACAAATCCGCCGGCGCGAGGCTCGGATATTCGCCCAGCAAACCAGCCCGGACTTTGTTTCCGACAACGAACATCGGCGCGGCGGCTCCGTGATCGGTTCCGCCGTTCGCATTGTCGGAAACGCGCCGGCCAAATTCGCTGAATGTCATCAGCAATACGCGCTGCATGTTTCCCTGCGCCTTCATGTCGTCGCAAAAAGATTTCACTGAATCACCCAGGTCCTTCAGCAAACGCGCGTGCGTGCCGACCTGGTTGGTGTGCGTGTCGTAACCGCCCTGAGAAACGTAAAAAATTCGCGTGGGCAATCCGCCGCCGATCAATTTCGCGACGAGCTTGAGCGAATTGCCGAGCTGCGATGCCGGATAATTCGCCTTGTTTTCCGTGCGGCTGCTGATCTTCCGAATCTCGTCCGAGCTGACCTGCGCGTCGAGCGCGGTGCGTTCGAGAAAATCCAGCGGCGAACCTTTCGTTCGCGCGGTTGGTCCGTCAATCGCCGCAATCGTTCCGCCGGAATTTTCCGAGCCGTCGTCCTCGTTCAATTCGTGAAACGACGCCTCCATTTTCCTTGCGTCTCCGTCCGAACCAATGAACCGATAATTTTGCGGATTGTCCACGCTCACGCCTTTCGGGATTTTTGCCGCGAACGCCTGCGGCATTTGGCGCCCGACATTCACGCCGACGGTGGGATCGCAACCCGCGCAGGCATTGTCAAAATAACGGCCGACCCAGCCGTATTTTTCGTAGCGATTCGAATCGCTCGCGGTCTGCCAGATTTCCGTGGAACGAAAATGCGAGCGGTTGGGATTCGGGTAACCGACGCCTTGAATGACGGAAAGTTCGCCCGCGTCGTAAAGTTCCTTGAAACCGGTGAGCGCGGGATTCAGCCCGACCTGATCGCTCAATTTCAAAACGTCCTTTGCGGGAATCGCAATCCGCGGACGCGCTTTGAAATAAAAATCGCTCGCGTGCGGAATCACGGTGTTGATGCCATCGTTGCCGCCGGCCATTTGCAAAATGACAAGAATGGTTGAGTCCTTGCCGGTTGCGATTTGCGTGGCGCGTTCGGCGGCGTCGGCCTGCAGCGCGGAAAATGTGTTCGCGAGAAATGTCGGCACCGTCCAGGACAGCGCGCTGGTGAGAACGGTGCTGCGCAAAAATTCGCGACGGGTTTGGAGCGTGATTTCTTTTTTCATACGGTTGGATCAAGTGTTGGCGCGAATGTTTTCAAAATTTGAAGTATTGAGAATTCAGGTCGTTACTGTTCGAATAATATATTTATGTCCGTTTTCGAGGCCTGAATTTTTAAATGATTGCCTCCTCTGCCCGTCCCTCTCCCCCGCCTGACGGGGGAGAGGGTGTCCGAAGGACGGGAGAGGGGATTTGATCCTGCAGTGGGAATAATTTTGGAAAAGTCTTCCGCATAATCCTATGTTAATTGATATTCCGGCGTGCTCATCACGAGCCGGATCGCGTCGCGGATTTCGCTCTCGCTGAAATTTTCTTTATCCGCCAAAAATTCGCGCAACACGGTTTCCTGTTTTTCTTTCAACTTCGCCTGCAACAATCTTTTTTCCAGCGCGGCCACGAGCGAATCGGTATTGGCGCGTTCTTCCGGAGTGAAAATTTTTTCCACGTTCACACCACCGGCGCGGAAATTTCTCATTCGCCTCTCGATTTTTTTTGCCCTGTTCGGATTTTTTCCCGGCGCGGACACCATTTTCGCGGCAATGCTCAAATCGCCCTGCACCAGCGTGGCGGCTTCGTTGTAACGCGCGAGCAATGTGTTCGTGTTGATCCACGCGAGGCCGCCGTCCCAGCCTTTCACATTCGGCGGCGCGAACAGGTCCTGGCCCAGACTGCGCAGAAGATTCGCGGAAACCAGCGGCGGCGGCAGTTCGCATTGCAACATTCGCGTCGTGCCGACCAGCCATTGCACCGGACTTTTGATCTGGTTGCGAATGACGGATGGCGCGTAAAATTCCTCGCTCAGAAACATCGTTCGCAGCAGCGGTTTGAAATTGTTTCCCGAACGCCGGAATTCGGCGGCGAGCGCGGCGTTCAATTCGGTTTCCGGCGGTTCGCCCGCGAAAAAATTCCAGAGTTTGCCGGTGATGAAAATCGCCGCCTGCGGTTGCGCCACGATTTGATCCAGAACATCCTTGCCGTCGAAATTTCCCGTGCGGCCCAAAAATGTTTTCTCTCCTTCGTCATGGATTCTCGGCCGATCCACAAACTGCTGCGTCTGGCGATTCAACGACCAGCCGGTCAACGCGCGGGCGCCTTCCGTGACATCTTTTTCCGTGTAATGTCCTTCGCCGAGAGTGAAAAGCTCCATGACCTCGCGCGCGAAATTTTCGTTCGGATGCTGCTTGCGGCTTTGCGCCTGATCCAGCCAGATCAACATCGCCGGGTCCTGCGCCACTTGAATCAGCATTTCCAGCCAGTTGCCGGTGGCGAGCCGGCGAAACAATTCGTTCTGGCGCCACATGTAATAAGCGTCGCGCACTTTCTGAACGCTCGTCGCGAAATGGCCGTGCCAGAACAGCGTCATTTTTTCCTGAAACGGACGCGGCCCGCGCGCCATTCGCCGCAGCCACCAGCCGCGCAATTCCAGAATGCGCTCGCGCTGCAATTGTTGCTCGGCTTTTTGCGCCGCGCGCCGTTCGTCCGGCGAACCTTTGCGCGCCTCGGCCAGTTTCCGCATTCGTTCGGGATCGGGTTTTGCCCAGGCGGGATTTGTGGTCGAGTCGGGAATTTTTTCGTAATTCAGCAGCGAGGAAACCGCTCTTTCGATTCCGAGCGACGCCAGCTTTTCAATTTCATCCGGCGGCGCGCCAAATCCGGCGCGATTGATCAAATGCGCCGCAGTGGTGAAATTCCACTGACCTGCGGCAAACGGCTTAAGCATACATCGCGATTAGACGATGAGTCGCGCGCCAATGTTTCAAAAAAATTTTGGAAACATCGAACATCGAACCCCGAACCCGAACTCAAAACTTAAAACTCAAAATCCAAAACTTAAAAAGTGCGGACGAAAAATTTCGGACGGCTCTCGGCACTTTTCCCGAAGCCGTTATACCGGATAATTCGTTGGAGAAATTCTTGTTTTCCGCCGATGAACGCCTACGCTCAAAATCGAATTAAAAAACCATGACTGACGAGCAGGACATGGCGCAAACCGCGCGGCAAGCCGACGATTCGCCGATCTCTCCCGAGTATCGCCCGGTGGTTCTATTGCTCGGACGCGACGACGCGTTGGCCGGCTCCATGGATTCCGTTTTCTGCAACGCAAGCGACATCACGTTTCATTATCGTCCGTTTTTGAGCGACGCGGTTCCGGCGGCGAACGAAATCAAACCCACGGTCATTCTTCTGGCATTCGATCCGCCGGGCGGCGAGGAATTCGCGACCTTCAACGCCTTGCGCGAAAATGAAGCAACAAAATACACGCCGATTCTCGCCGTCCAAAAGACCGAAAATCGCGCCGCGAAAAGCCAGGCGTTCGCGGCCGGCGCGAACGATTATCTTGTTCAACCTTTCGATCCTTTGGTGCTGACCGCGCGGATCCGGTATCATTCAAAAGCATTTCTGAACCAGATTCAACGGGATGCCGCGTTTCGGGCATTGCAGGAAAGCCAGCAGCAATGGGCCGAAAGCAATCGCGCATTGATTTCGCTCAACCGCCGCCTCGAAGAAGCCACGGTCGCGAAAACGGAATTTCTCGCGAACATGAGCCACGAAATCCGCACGCCGATGAACGGCATCATCGGAATGACCGCGCTGCTGCTCGACACGGAATTGACGGACGAACAGCGCGAATACGTGGAAGCCACGCGCAGCAGCGCGGATGCGTTGCTCACCATTATCAATGACGTTCTGGATTTTTCTAAAATCGAATCCGGCAAACTCGAACTGGAGCATCATCCGTTTGAATTGCACACCTGCATCGAGGAAGCGCTCGATCTGCTCGCGCCGAAAGCCGCGGAGAAAAACATTGATCTCGCGTATTCGGTGGAGGATTGCATTCCGAAAATTCTCGTCGGCGATGTCACGCGGCTCCGGCAGATTCTCGTGAACCTGATCGGCAATGCCGTGAAATTCACGCATCAGGGCGAAGTCGTGATTCAATTCCGCGCCGTCGCGCACAGCCCGCGCGTCCTTGAACCCGGCCGCGGTCACGACACGGATTTTTTGCGTCATCCCGACCAATGGACTTTGCATTGCTCCGTTCGCGACACCGGCATCGGCATTCCCCTGGCAAAACAGGATCGGCTGTTCAAATCGTTTCAGCAGGTGGACGCGTCCACCACGAGAAAATACGGCGGCACAGGATTAGGG
>DASSNZ010000319.1:0-3323 GCA_035701135.1 Verrucomicrobiia bacterium | reverse complement strand
ATTCGGAATCTGCGGCTCTTCATGCATCGAGCGGCCGACGCCATGCCCGACAAATTCCCGGACCACGCTGAATCCATTGCCTTCGACGTAAGTCTGAATCGCGCGCGAAATGTCCGTCACCCGATTTCCCGGCACTGCCTGCGCGATGCCTTCGTATAACGCTTTGTCCGTGACATCCATCAATTTCTGCGCCAGCACGCCGCACCCGCCAACCGCCACCGTCCGCGCCGTGTCCCCGATAAATCCATTGTAAATCACGCCCACATCCAGGCTGACCACGTCGCCAAATCTTAACTGCCGTCCGCCCGCAAGGCCATGAACGACCTGTTCGTTCACCGAAATGCAAATCTGGCACGGATATTTCCGGTAGCCGAGAAACGCGCTTTTCGCACCGTAACTCTTGATTCGCTCGCCCGCAAACTCATCCACCTGCTTCGTCGTCACGCCCGGCCTGATAAACTCCGCAACGTCATTCAACACCGTTCCCGCTATGGCACATGCCGGTCGCATCGCCTCCAGGTCCCGTTCGCTTTTCAGAATGATCATCGTGTTATCGCAACCTCCATGGCCGGAACGCCCGGACGGATCAGAAACGGCCTTTAATCCGGCCTTTCTTCAAAAATCCATCGTAGTGCCGCATCAACAGGTGCGATTCCATCTGCCGCATCGTATCGAGCAAAACACCCACGCAAATCAACATGCTCGTGCCGCCGAAAAATTGCGCGACCTGATACGGCACATTCATTTTGCTGTAAAGAAGCATCGGAATCACCGCAATGATGAGCAGGAAAATCGCGCCTGCAAACGTGATACGGCTCATTGAATTGTGCAAATAATCGGTTGTCGCCTGTCCCGGTCTCACTCCGGGAATATAACCGCCGTTCTTCTTCAAATCATCCGCGATCTGCAATTCATTGAATTGCGTCGCAACCCAGAAATACGAGAAGAATACGATCATCAAAGAATAAACGCCGAGATACAACGCGCTGCCTTCATGCAAATTGCTCGCCAGATGCGCCAGGAACGGAACATTCCAGCTTCGTCCGAGAAATTGCAGAATCTGTTGCGGAAACATCAGAATTGCCTGCGCAAAAATGATCGGCATCACGCCCGCATAATTCACGCGCAATGGCATGAACGACGTGCCGCCGGAATAAACTTTCCGTCCCACGGCGCGCTGGGCGTATTGAACCGGCACTTTCCGTTCGGCAATCGTAATCGCGACAATTCCCGCAATCACAGCCGTCAGCAACAGAATCAACGCGATCCCATGGCCGAGATTCCCGCGAGGTTCCGCGCCGCCAACGGATGAAAACATATCATGCAAACCCTGCGCGGCCGCCGGCAATCGCGCCAGAATTCCAATCGTGATGATCAGCGAAACACCATTGCCAATGCCGCGATCGGTAATCTGTTCCCCCAGCCACATCATCAGCATGGTGCCGGTCGTCAGGATCAAAACCGTCTGAATCCGATAATACCAAATCCAGGAATCCGGATAAAGCACCAGGCGGCCAATGCCTTGGCCGAAAACCGCCGTCGGATTTTCCCAGCCAATCGCCATCGCCATTCCTTGTCCAAGACAGAGCAACAGCGTCAAATAACGCCCGTACTGAATCAACTTCGTCCGCCCGTCTTCTTCACGCGCCAGTTTGCTCCACGGACCATAAACCGCCGTTAAAAGCTGGACGATAATCGTCGCGCTGATATACGGCATGATACCCAACGCGCCAATCGCGCAATGCTCCAGCGCGCCGCCGGTGAACATGCTGTAAAGGCCCAACGCTGACGCCGAGCTGTTGGATTGTTGCGAAAAGAAATTGGCGAGCGCCGCGCCGTTCAAACCTGGAATTGTCACAACCGCCATGAGACGGCAAATCGCCAAAACCACGACGGTGAAAATAATCCGGGATCTCAGTTCCGGAATTTTGAAACAGTTGCTGAATGTATTGGCGATGGAGGCAAACATGACGTCGTGGCGACTAAGCCTTCACTGTTTCGGTTTTTTTGGAAACAAGTTCGCACGTTCCGCCCCTGGCTTCGATCTTCGCCCGGGCGGACGCGCTGAATGAATGCGCGCTGACGGACAGCTTTCGCGTCAACTCACCCGAACCCAGAATCTTCACGCCGTGAGCTTTTCCATTCGCCAGACCAACACTGCGCAACGCGGCTTCGTCCACGCGCGCGCCTTCCTCAAACACGTTCAGCGATTCGACATTGACGGGAATGTAATTCGTCGCGTGCCGCGCATTATTGAATCCGCGCTTCGGAATGCGGCGAATGAGCGGCATCTGACCGCCTTCAAATCCGATTCGAATGGAACTGCCGGAACGGGCGGTCTGGCCTTTTCCGCCGCGTCCGCTGGTTTTGCCGCGTCCGCTGGATTCGCCCTGACCCAACCGCTTGCGACGGTGCTTGGCTCCGGGACGAGGTTTAAGATCGTGTAATCGCATATTTCTAAAATTGTTAAAAAAGTGACCGGCTTAATCAGTGGTTAAATGAGTTGAAGAACAAACCAAATGCTGTTGTTCATTTAACCGTTCATAGATTCACACCGCCACTGCGGATTCCGCAGCTTCCGCTTTCCTGATTTCCAGGCCGCGCCCGCGGTAAATGTCTTCGCGCTGGCGGAGGCTCAATAACGCATTTAATGTTGCTTTCACAACATTCGCGGCGTTTTTTGAACCGAGCGATTTGCTCAAAATGTCTTTCACGCCGGCGGATTCCAGAACCGCGCGGACCGTTTTGCCCGCGATAATCCCGGTTCCGGGCGATGCCGGGCGAAGCAACACTCGCGCGCCGCAATAATGATAAAAAATCTCGTGCGGAATCGTCGCATCTTTCAACGACACATCCACCATCTGGTTCCGCGCGGCTTCGCCGCCTTTGCGAATGGCGTCCGCCACTTCACCGGCTTTGCCCAATCCGACTCCGACGCGGCCTTTTTTATCACCCACGACAACCAGCGCGCTGAAATTGAATCGCCGACCGCCTTTGACCACTTTGGCGGAACGGTTGATGAACACCACTTTTTCCGTCAGTTCCTCGCCGCCCTGCTCGGCGCGATCGCTCTCCGGCCGCGAACGCCGGCCGCGGCCGCGTCCGCCTCGTTGCTGCTGGGACTGGGATTCGCTCTGTTGCGGTTGCGGTGATTGCGAATCGCCGTCGGATAAAATTTCGTTTTCGTCAGCCACAGTATTTCTCTTTTCTTAAAATGTTAAAATTGCAGGCCCGCTTCGCGCGCGGCATCCGCCAATGCCTTGACTTTGCCATGAAACAGCGCGCCGCCGCGATCAAACACGACTTGCTTGATGCCTTTTTCC
>DASSNZ010000318.1:0-7523 GCA_035701135.1 Verrucomicrobiia bacterium | reverse complement strand
ACTTCGTAAATGCTGTGGTCAACGTCTTTTTCCTCGATCACCGCCTCGTAAGGCACGTTGCAGAACAGCGAAATTTTCTGGCGCAATTCTTTTTCGAGGGGCTGTTCGCAGCGGCAGATTAAAATGTTGGGCGCGATGCCGATTTCGCGGAGCTTCGCGACGGATTGCTGCGTGGGTTTGGTTTTCAGTTCGCCGGCCGCTTTGATGAACGGCACGAAAGTTACGTGCAGGAACAGCACGTTGCCCGCGCCGGCTTCCAGCGCGAATTCGCGAATGGCTTCGAGGAACGGCAGGCCTTCGATGTCGCCCGTCGTGCCGCCGATTTCGGTGATGACGACGTCGGCTTTGGATTTCTCGCCGAGCATGTGAATGCGGTTCTGAATTTCATCGGTGACATGCGGAATCACCTGGACGGTTTTGCCGAGATATTTTCCCTCGCGCTCGTTATTGAGAACGGTCTGATAAACCTGGCCGCTGGTCAGATTGTTCAGGCGCGTGAGTTGGACATTTGTGAAACGCTCGTAATGGCCGAGATCGAGATCCGTTTCCGCGCCGTCATCGAGAACGTAAACTTCGCCGTGCTGATATGGGCTCATCGTGCCGGGATCCACGTTGAGATACGGATCGAATTTTTGCAGCGCGACGGTCAGCCCGCGATTTTCCAGCAAAGTGCCGAGCGCGGCAGCCGTCAGGCCTTTGCCGAGCGAACTCACCACACCGCCAGTCACAAAAATGTATTTCATTTCTTAAAATTCTTACCACGGATGAACACAGATTAACACAGATAACCTGATCAACTCTCGTTTCTTCGGAACGGCTTCCAATCCGTGTTCATCTGTGTTTATCCGTGGTTAACATTCTTTCCACTCGCCCGACATCTTCCGGCGCGTCCACGCCGATGCTGTTGTAATGCACCTTCACCACCGCGATTTGAATTCCATTTTCCAGCGCGCGCAATTGTTCAAGTTTCTCCGCGTTTTCCAAAGGTGATACCGGAAATTTCACCAGGCGCAGCAACGTTTCCCGCCGGTATCCGTAAATGCCCAGGTGTTTCAAAAATGGAAACGCCGCCAACTGTTCATTCGCCGGACCAGCGGCGGCTTCGCGCAAAAAAGGAATCGTGCGCCGTGAAAAATATAAAGCGCGGCCCGCCGCATTGACAACGACTTTCACGACGTTCGGGCTTTCGTATTCGGCGGCATCCGTGATTGGCGCGGCGGCGGTGGACATTTCCGTGTGCTCCAACGCGGCGGCGACGGCGTCAATTACCGCCGGATCCATCAGCGGCTCGTCGCCCTGGATATTTACGACACCGTCGCATTCGCAACGCGCGGCGACTTCCGCAATGCGATCCGAACCGCTCGGATGATCCGGGCGCGTCATTTCGACGCGACAAAAACGTTTTGCCGTTTCAGCAATTCGCGCGTCGTCGGTGGCGACGATGATTTCCGAAAGTGACGCCGCTTTTTTGCATCGCTCGATCACATGCTGAATCAGCGGTTTTCCGGCAATTTGCGCCAGTGGTTTTCCGGGAAAACGCGTGGAGGCAAATCGCGCCGGAATGATGCCGAGAATTTTTTCGGGTTTAGCCTGCGGAATCAGCAATTGAGTCAGGCGGACCAACAACCGTTGATGTCTTTCGTGCGAAATCTTTCCAATGGTGCCCAACGTTTGCCTCGGTGAAAATTCCGCGAGAAATGCAAGGCGAATCACCGACGACGCGCGCAAACCGCTGTTGGCGAAATCGGAATCGGCGGGCGTAATGACTTCATCCAAGCCATGGACTTGCTGATGAATTTGCGTGCTTATTCCGCAAACGAGCAAATCTCCAAAAGGAGGCAAAATGCGCAGAATAAACGCCGGTCTGGGCTTGCGCTGTCCATCCGATTGCGGAAGTGGCACCAGAATGACATCGCCTTCTTTCATTCGCCGGGCGGCTTTTCATGAATGACCGCCGATGAATAATCCGGCTCGGAATCTCCGTAAGCCCGCGCGAGTCCCGCCTGAGACGCGGCGTGCCAGGCCCGCCGTTCATCTTCGGCGCTGGCGCTTGCGATCACCGTCACCAGCAATCTGGCGTTGGGAGCCAATGCGAATGGCTCATCCAGACGGATTTGCTTGCCATCGTAATGTGCTTTGAGAGTGATGACGTTCATGCAGCATTTATACTTCACAGGTTTGAACAAAACAACCTAACATGATTTTTTGACCGAGTCGCCGCGTATCCAATCCGCCGCCGCCTGCAAATTATCCACAACGATGGCGCGATTCAGTTTTTCCGCCGATGTGCGTTCCAGTTCCGCGCCATAACCGGTGCGGACGAGAATGCTTTTTTTCAGACCCGCGTTCCAGCCGCATTCCAGATCGCTCAGTTTATCGCCGACAATGTAACTTTCCGAGAGATCAAGATCGAACGCGTCGCGCGCGTCGAAAACAAATTGCGGCGACGGTTTGCGTCCGCGACTCGGCGCATCCGGCGCTTGGGGCGCGATGTAAATTTTTTCAAACCGCACGCCGTCGCGCGCGAGAATCGCGGCAATGTGTTCATTGACTTTTTCAACGTCCGCGAGCGTGAAATAGCCGCGCCCAACGCCGGATTGGTTGGAAAGAATGAACAATTGAAACCCGGCGTTTTGAAGTGATTTGAGCGCGGCGCCGACTCCCGGAAAAAGATGAACATCCTCCGTCTTGTGAAGATAATTTCTTTCCACGATGAGCGTTCCATCGCGATCCAGAAAAACAGCGCGATTCATTTCGCGCCGAAGTTTCGGAGAAGCGCCGCGTTCATGGAAGCATAAAAAACGGGCGGCTTTTTCAAAACGTTGCTGATTTGGTCTTTCAGTTGGAACTGTTCGTCTGCGCGAGACGAAAATACATTTCCGCGCCTGTGATGGAATTCGTGTAAGGACTCGTCGCGCCGGGGATGTTTGTGAAAATTCCGTTGATTGCGGAAGCCGACTGCAATGAAAATGACGGATCGGTCCAGGAAAGAATCGCGTTGCCTTCCACAGCTTGAATATTCAACACGACTGGAACGACAGGCGGCGCGGTTTCGGCTGACGCTTCAAAATCGTCAATGCGAATTTTGCCTGACGTTCCGACGGTTTGACCGCTGATGGACACATCTGAAGCGTTAACAATTCTGAAATACGCAGTCGGCAAATTATTTAATTCCGTCACGGAGCCAAGATTGAAAGCGTGTTTAAAGCCGTCTTTGTGAGAGCTGGACACCCAATCGGCGAAATTGGTCACGCTGTAGGTTTCGCCAAATTGAGTGAAGTTTTCACCGTCGCTGCTGTAGGCAAGGTAGAAATCTCTCGGACCGGTGTTGGAGCCGGTCTGCTCGACTGAAACCGAAATATTGGAACTGCCGAGTGTGCTGACAGCGAATTGAAAAAAATCTCCCGCCGACCAATGGGTCGCGCTGAATGATTCCGTAGAACCGTTTCCGGCCGGATTGTCGTATGACGAACCTGCCACATGCCATGCAGACGCGGTTCCGCTTCCGATTTCCGCAACGATATTTGTAAACCATTCTCCGGCTTCGGAAGACCCGTTGGGCTGGCTCAATTCAAACGTCCACTTCGCCAGAGTGGTTTGCGCCAACGCCGCACGGGTTGGCAGCAGAACGGCGGTCAAACAGAACAACAAACATTTCACTTTCATGATTTTCCCTTTTGGTTGTGTTTTGATCGGAGTTGGTTTCAAAATGGCGCGGCGAATCAGCGTTTCACCTCCAGGTGGATCGGTTTAATTTGCAAAAGGATTTCAATCCCGCCACAGCCGGAACGGCGGCGGACCATCGGGTCAAAGCAGACGAGTCGGAAATTTCGACGAAAAAGATGCGATTCACCCGGGATTTCATAAACAGTGTCCACGAAATGACTGTTTAAGGAAAAACAATCAATGCGTGGAGTTAGGTCCGAGTGTAAGAGTTTCTGCTTTGGACGCAAGCAGCGAAGTGAAGAAATTGCCGGTCTGTGCCGTTTCAAAAATCAATTTTGAACGCGGCTTTTGTCGACAAACGGGCTTGAATGCGTGTGGTGACGCGGATAGGTTTTCCAGATTATGAGTGCTTCCATACCGCTTTCAGTTCCGAACGATCTGCTTGAAGCCATCCGCGATGCGGCGGAGGAAACGCATCTCAGCGAAGCTGACGTGATGCGGCAAAGCATGAAACTCGGTCTGCCGAAACTGCGCGAGCAATTTTCAATGGAACATCTTGTCGCTGAAAGCTGGGGAAAACTGGGTCCCGCTCCCGAAATTGATTATGACAAACTTTAAGCGCGGCGATGTGGTTTTGGTTGATCTCGGCATGGCCGCCAAAGTTCGTCCCGCAATTGTCGTCTCGATTGACAAACCGGATGCGGAACGAAATATGTCTGTCGTCGTGCCGCTTACGACAGAAATTCGCGGTGGTGCGGGTGAGGTGCCATTTCAAAACCGCCGTGGCTGAAAATGGAATCCGTGGCAAACGTATTATGTATCGCGGGCGTGGATAATTCCAGGGTGATTCGCCGTCTTGCGCCTTTTCCGGCCATGCTCGCGATTGAAACGGCGTTGAAGCGACTGCTTGCGCTCTGAAATATCTTCGCGCGAAGTCACCCCGATTCCACGTTCCTATCTCACAAATTTCTCAGCGGCAAATCCGGGTCGGTCAGGATTTGCTGCTGGAACCGTTTCCGGAATTTTGCAGTCCTTCGAACGTAAAATAAAACGTCGCGCCTTTGCCCAACTCCGAATCCGCCCAGATGCGTCCGCCGTGCTTGCGGATGATGCGGTCCACCGTGGCGAGGCCGACGCCGGTCCCCTCGAATTCATCGGCGCGATGCAATCGTTGGAACACGCCGAACAACTTGTCCGCGTATTTCATGTTGAATCCCACGCCGTTGTCGCGAACATACAAAACGGCGTCCTTGCCCATATGCTGTTCGCCGATTTCAATCACGGTATTTTCGCGCGGACGCGTGTATTTGACGGCGTTGCCTAACAGATTGACAAAAACCTGTTTCATCAAACCCGGATCGCTCATCACGGTGGGCAGGGGACTTACGCGCCATTCAATTTTGCGGTTCTCCGTTTCGTGTTTCAGATCGCCGATGACTTCGTCCACGACATTTTTGAGCGGCGTGAGTTCGCGTTTGAGTTCCTGCCGGCTGACGCGCGCGAGGTTCAGCAAATCATCCACGAGCCGGCTCATGTTCTGGCTGCCTTTTCGGATGTTGTCCAGGTAATGCCGCGCCTCTTCTGGGATTTCGGAAGCGAAATCATCGAGAATAATTTTTGTGAACGCGTCAATGTGGCGGAGCGGCGCGCGCAGATCGTGCGCGACGGAATACGTGAACGCCTCCAATTCCTGGTTCGCCGCCGTCAGTTCCACCGTGCGCTCGCGGACGCGCCGTTCCAGTTCGGTGTTCATCCGCAACACCTGCTGCTCCGCGTTTTTGCGTTCGGTGATGTCGGTATTCACTTCGATAATGGCCGAAGGCCGGCCTTCGTGATCGCGATGCAAAACCCATTGGCTGCTGACGGTGAGTTCCTTTCCGTCCTTGCGCGTCTTGATGATTTCGCCGTCCCACTGGCCTTCGCGCATGAGTGTTTCGCGGATTTCCTCGATGGGTTTTGGAAAACGGGTTTTCAGGATTTTGTACGAAACGCGCCCGAGCATTTCGGTGCGTTGCCAGCCGTACATTTTTTCCATGCCGGTGTTCCAAAGGAAAATCCGGTCGTCCAGATCGCGGCCCATTACGTTGGCGAGATCGAGCATCTGCGCCTGCTCGCGCAGCATCCGCGCCTGGGATTCCAACGCCTGTTGATAGCGTTTCACATCGGTGATGTCGCGCGCGATGCTGGACGCGCCGATGATTTTATCCTGCGCGTCCTTGATCGGGGAAACAGTCAGCGAAACGTCCAGAATGGTTCCGTCCTTGCGCTGGCGCTGGGTTTCAAAATGCTCGACTTTCTGGCCTGAGCGAATCCGCTCCAGAAGCATTTGTTCCTCCTGATGACGTTCCGGCGAAATCACAAGGGTGATCGGTTGGCCGATGGCTTCCTTGGCCGAAAATCCCAGAAGCTGCTGCGCGCCTTTGTTCCAGGTTGTGATAATTCCATCCAGATTTTTCGCGACAATGGCATCGTCCGACGATTCCACAATGGCCGCGAGTCGTCGGGCGCTTTCTTCGCCGCGTTTCCGTTCAGTAATATCAAGCGTCACACCGGCCATGCGAACGGGTTTGCCGCGCCGGTCGAAAAAGACTTTTCCACGCGCAAACAAATCGCGAATCTCACCATTCGGCCATATGACGCGGAATTCCATCATCAGGTTGCCCTTGTTGTCCACGACGGTGGAAATGGCGCGTTCGACCGGCTCCAGATCATCCGGATGAACGAGATCGCGGAAATGATCGAAGTTGCCGCGAAATTCGCCGGGTTTCAGACCGAATAAAGCGGAATTGTAATCGTCCCAGGTGATTTTTCCCGATTCCATGTTCCAGTCCCATGTGCCGATGCGCGAGGCTTCGAGCGCGAGGCGCAATCGGCTTTCGCTTTCCTGAATCGCGACGGTCTGTTGCTCGATGCGGCCGAGCATATGGTTGAACGCTTCGGTCAGCGCGCCCAGTTCATCGCCGCTCGGTTTGGGAACGCGCACGGAATAATCGCGCTGTTCGGAAATTTTTTTTGCCGCGCGCGCGAGTGTGAGAATTGGCTCGGAAATCTGTTTCTGAAAACCGTTTGAAAGCGCGATGGTCAGTCCGACCGAAGTGAGAATGATCAGGGCGGCGACGATTCCGTACATTTCAATCCGCCGATAAAATGCGCTCAGGTCCGCTTTGAGGTACAATGTGCCGAGCTGGTTGTCGTTTTGCATGATCGGCTCAAACATGGTCAGATATTGTTTGCTGAACCAATATCCCTGGCCCTCCGGCCTGGCCGGAAACGCGTTCGTCGGAGTGCCGGCAGGATAAACGACGAATAAATTTGTTGTTCCGTAAAGGGCGGCCAGCTTGACCTGTGGTTCGGCGCGGAAGGACCCGAGAATTTGTGAACCGTCTTCCACGTTTTTGAAAGCCACGGCGGCGGTGGAATTTTCAGCCACGACGCGCGCCAGCGTGTTGATGTCCCGAACCATCGTGGAGCGAAACGTGGCCAGATCATAAATGACCAGCGCGGCAACGGTCAGCACCACGACCGTAACGCTGGTGATCATGATGACCGCCATCAGCTTTTTTCGGATGGGCATTTCCCGAAACTTCATGGCTTTTCTTTCACCGTTCCGACCACGTCGGCGGCGCGCAACAATTTTGAACTGATGGTCAGATGAGCGGCATTGGCCGCGTCGAGATTGATGGTCAGGTGGATTTTATTGTTTCGGGTGTAAAACCGGATAATGACGCCATCTTCCGTAGCGCGATCAATGTCGCTCACCGTCAGAATCGGTTTGCCTTTCAAACTTCCCATAATGCGCCGTAAATTCGGAGATTCCGATTGTGCTATGAACAAGATATGGCAGGTCTTGATTTCTT
>DASSNZ010000317.1:0-9985 GCA_035701135.1 Verrucomicrobiia bacterium | reverse complement strand
GCGAAGATTTCCATATTTAATTTGTTAGGATTTTTAAAAGCGTTTCGATCATACGAGCCGTGTTTCCGATTCGGATTTGGAGATTCGGATATTTTTTTTAAAATTCGGGCTTCGGAATTCGGATTTCCTGTCCTCCGGCTTGGCGATTGCGAAATGGAAAGGATTCGGGCATTTTGGCGTTGCTGCGCACGTGGCGGAATGGCAGACGCGCCAGACTTAGGATCTGGTACCGCAAGGTGTGGAGGTTCAAGTCCTCTCGTGCGCACCATCCGACACCGTTCGTTGGTTTCGTTTCACAAGAAATTTTCTTTTTCGCGGGGCCGAAACTCCATTGATGCGTTTTTTTTCAGTCCAGGCAAATAACTAATTCAAAAATCAAAATACATTAGATGAATTAAAATAAAACGGACATTTCTTGACTTGCCTCAAGGAATTTCACGACGGCGGATTATAGGCTGCCTCGCGTGAAGAAAATATTCTTTCAGTTTGCGCCGATTCTGGCCGGATTTGCGGCGCTTATCGCGGGTTGCAAACCGGCCGGCGGCGGCTCATCGGCCGCCCCAAAAACTTCCACGCCAAGTTCCGCGACTGCCGCCCAAATCACTTTTTCCAGTCTGCCCGTTCCGCCGGAGCCGGCCGTTACGCCTGATTTCATCGCGCGCGGGAAAACGATTTATCAGCAGAATTGCGTCGCGTGCCATGGTGTGAACGGCGATGGAAAAGGCGACGCCGCGGCCTTTCTTGTTCCGAAGCCGCGCAATTTCGTGGAGGCGAATTATCGTTTGCGCTCCACGCCGAACGGCCATTTGCCGACGGACGCGGATTTGTTCCGGGCCATTTCGCTTGGAATGCCGGGAACACCGATGCCTGCGTGGAAACATATTCTAAGCGACGACGATCGCTGGGCGCTCGTGGAATATCTCAAAACATTTTCACCGCGTTTCGCCAATTCCAATGAGGATCGCGCCGCGATTGTCAGCATCGGAAATCCGCCGGCGCGAAACGAATCCGCCATCGCGGAAGGCAAAGCGTTGTTCACAAAACTTTCCTGCGTGACGTGCCATGGCGAATCCGGTCGCGGCGACGGGCCGTCCTCGATCAATCTCGTGGACGACAGCCACATGAAAATCAGCCCGCGCGATTTCACACGGCCCGCGGCGTTCAAGTCCGGTTATGCGGCGAAGGAAATTGTCCGCACGATTCTGACCGGATTTAACGGAACACCGATGCTGGGATTCAACGGCACGGTTTCCGAACAGGACGCCTGGAAAGTCGCGTATTACGTGGAAACATTCGCGAAATCCGCGCCGCCCGTCGCGATTGCCCGCGCGTCGCAAGGATTTTCCGAAGCCGAAAAACTGGGCGAACCCGACGTGCGAATTCGCGTGACGGAGCGCGCGTGGAAATATGATCCCGCCGTTATTCGCGTCAAAAGAGGGCAGATCGTGGAAATCACTTTTGAGCCGACGGACAACGGCCTGGGCGCGGGACACGGATTTGCAATCAGCAGCTACGACGAAATGGTTTTTCTGAACGGCGCGATGGTCGGAACGCCAAAGACCGCAAAATTCCGCGCCGACCGCGCCGGCAAATTCACCTATTACTGCGCGACTCAATGCTCGACGGAAAAACTGCATCCGCAGATGAACGGAACGTTGATCGTTGAGGATGACGCCGCAAAACAAACTGTCTCAACCAAATAGCTCAAACCCGTTTTCACCATGAAACTGAATTCCCTTTTCGCAGGCGCCGGATCGGCGGCGTTTTCCAAAAATGCCGCCGCGCTCGCGTTGATTGCTCCGCTCGTTTTTGCCGGATGCAATTCCGACACCACGGCGCGCCGGGAAAAAGCCGGCGCGAATTCCGCGCTCGCCGCGCAGCAGGTCTATGTCGCGCCGGGCAAGCTCGATGAATATTACGCTTTTCTCAGTGGCGGGCAGAGCGGCAGCATTTTTGTTTACGGCATTCCGTCGTGCCGTCTCATCAAGGAAATTCCGATTTTTGAACCGCGCGCCGCTTTGGGTTACGCGAACAATCCCGGCTCGGAAACCTACAAACGCCTGGCTGCCACCGGGCCGTTCTGGGGCGATACGCACCATCCGGTTGCCAGCCAGACGGATGGTCGTTACGACGGCCATTGGCTTTGGATCAACGACAAGGCAAACGACCGGGTCGCGAAAATTGATTTGCGCACGTTCGAGGTCGCGGAAATCAAACTGGTGCCTAACATTCAAGGCGCGCACGGGCTTGCCGCGTATCTGCCGTCCGGCAAATACATTTTCGTGAATGGCGAACTGGAAACCGATTTCGCTTCGGATTCGGCGGACGCGGGAAAATACCGTTCGCTGATCGCGTTTCTCGACGCGCAAACGCTGGAAACGAAATTTGAAATCAGTTTCGCCGGCAATGCGGACATCGCGAGTTCGGGAAAAGACGGCCGATATGTTTTTGCAACGATGTATAACACCGAAAGCGCCGTGTCATCGGAGGGAATGATTGAGCGCGACCGCGATGCCATCGGCGCGATTGACGTTCCGCTCGCGGAGAAAATGCTGGCCGAGGGAAATTTCACAAAAATCAAAGGCGTGCCGGTTCTCGATTCCGATAAAATTCCCGGTCTGATCACGCGAATTCCCGTTCCGAAAAATCCGCACGGCTGCAACGTCACGCCCGATGGAAAATACGTTCTGGCCAGCGGAAAACTTTCTCCCACGGTTTCCATCATTGACGCGCACACGCTTAAATTGCTGGCCGAGCCGGAAGTCGGACTCGGCCCGCTCCACACCACTTTCGACGGACGCGGCAACGCCTATACGTCGCTGTTCGTGGATTCGCAAATCGTGAAATGGAACATTGAAAAAGCAATCAAGGGCGACGCGGATTATATCGTGGATCGCGTGGACGTGCATTACAACGTCGGCCATACCAAAGCGGCGGGTTCCGACACCAGTTATCCGAGCGGCGACTGGCTGATTTCCCTGAACAAGCTCAGCAAGGGAATGTATCTGCCGGTCGGTCCCGCCATGCCAGAATCGCAGGAGTTGATTGATATTTCCGGCGAAAAAATGCGCGTCGTCGCCGCGTTTCCGTCGCTGCCCGAACCGCACGATGCCGTGATGATTCACCGGAAAGTTCTGGAAAATTACGTCGTTCAAACCTACGAGGAACAACCGGTTGCCGTGAAATCCGGCGAGGAACGCATCGTCCGCAACGGCAACAAAGTGGATGTCTATATGACCTGCATCCGCTCGAAATTCGTTCCCGAACAATTCGAGGTGCATGAAGGCGACGAGGTAAAAGTGCATCTGACGAACATCGAAACGGTCCGCGACATGACGCACGGCCTGGCGATTTCGCGAATGGGAATCAACGTCGCGGTGGACCCGGGACAAACGGCCGAGGCAGGTTTCGTCGCGGGAAATCCCGGGACGTATTGGTATTACTGCACATGGTTTTGCTCGGCGCTGCATCTGGAAATGCGCGGGCGGCTCCTCGTCAAACCGCGCGGCGCGGAACTCTTCGATCACCTTGGGCCGATTTCCAATGAGGAAAAAGCGATCAATGCCGCCGGCGAGAAAGGCAGTTCGTCTTATGAATGAATCCAGCAAAAGCAATTCGAAGAAAAGTTTCGGCATGTTCCTGAAACGCGAAAAAATGATTTCCTTTGCGCTGACATTCTTCGCGGCGGCGCTGCTTTTGGTCAGCCTGAAATTTCCGCTCTGGCATTTGCGGATGGAAGCGCCGCAATACCGGGATGAAGAGGCGTTGAAAGTCGCCGTTTTTCCAAACGCGATGCGCGGCGATCTGAAGGAATTGGCCGTGTTGAACCAATACATCGGCGTGCATGTTCCGTCGAAACTGCCGCAATTCAAATGGTTGCCGGGCGCGTTGATCGCGGCGGCCGCGCTTGGAATCGGCGCCTGTTTGTTAGGCGGAAAAGCGCGCCGTCGCGCTCTGGTCGTCGTTGCCGTCGCGCTGACGCTCGCGCTCGTTTTCGCCGCCGCGCAGGCAAGAATGCAGATGCGTCATATCGGCCATCATCGCGATCGCAAAGCCGCAATGCTCGGCGTGCATGATTTCACTCCGCCATTTCTCGGCACGACCCGAATCGCGCAATTCGAAGTCAGTTCGCGTTTCGGATTGGGCGCGTGGCTCATCGGCGGGGCGCTGGCGCTGCAACTCACCGCCGCCGGTTTGGCATCTCCGAAATCCCGCAAAGTCGCGGTTGCGAAACGGATTGAAATTGCTCCGCGCGAATCCGCGGGACATCTGGCGACCACCGCGACGTGATGGAAAATGAAAGCCACAAAAATACTTCTGGTTGCCGGCGTTCTGCTGCTGTTTTCGGTTTTCGTGACGGGCATTTATCTCGTTCCGAAATTGCAATCCGGCAATCCTGGAACCGCGCGGCAGAGCGACGCCTCGCGCGTTTCGCTTTCGGATGTTTTCGTGGACGCGACTTATGCGACGCCTGAATTCGTGAAACGCGTCAAACTCGAACCGTATCTGGAGCAATGGCAGAATCGCGCGCAGCCGTTTTTAATCGGCATCAACACGCACGTCGGCACGATTGCGGATTTGGATTTGCGCGGCAAGGCGTTCATCGAAGACAGCCATGGAGACCGTTATCCGTCGCTCGGAACGCCGGTGGTTTTGAGCGAGCACCACAATATGTATCTCGTGGTGTTTCCGTTGCGCGACAATTCCGGCAAACCGATCTTCGCGGCCAATCGCGGGCATTTTAAACTCATTCTCAATGGAGTCGGAAAAACTCCCGAGCGCGTTTTCGATTGGAAATTGCCGGTGGTCGAACCCGCCGGCGCGCGGACGATTGCCGGCACGCTCATGCTGGTTCTCAGCGTCATCGGCGCGTTGATGGTGATTCTCAGCCCGTGCGCGGTGGAACTCACGTCGTATTACACCGGAATCATCGCGGGCGTGGTGAGTTCCGCGGCCATCGCGGAAAACAAGGCCGGCGCGCGGCGGATTCCTTCCGAAGTGCGCGCGCGGATTTTGCGCAATCTTGCCGCGTTCGTCGCGGGATTCACCATTCTCTACATGGCCAGCGGCGCGACGGTTGCGTTCATGGGCCAGCAATTGCTCGGCATCCAAACCAAACTCCGTTCGGGCGCGAATCTCGAAGACGTGATTTGCAGCACCGACGCGACAACCGCAAACGCAACAATGCCCGGCGCGGCGCCCGGAAAAAAATCCGCGCGGATGAATCACGCCGCTCAATTCGGTTCGTGGACGCGCTACGCGAACTGGTTCGGCGCGTCATTTCTCGTTTTCTTCGCGTTGAAATCCGTCGGCCTGCTGAAGCGCGGAAGCCAATGTTTTGTCTGGCTTGCGAAAACCGGGAGAAAATTTCGAGCGGGCATCGCGGCGGTCGTCGGATTGGTTTCCGCGAAGCGCGCGGCGGTGATTCGCGCGCCGCGATTGAGCGTGATGGATTCCGCGAACATCACGCCGGCAAATTCCTTTTGCGCGGGTTTGGGATTATCGGTGAGTTGCGTGACGTGCATGGGCGGCGCGATTTTGTATCCGCTGCTGATTTTCGTCGGCACTTCCACATGGTATTGGGGCGCGCTGATTCTTGGAACCTACTCGATCGCGCTGGCGGTTCCGATGGCGATCATTGCCGTGGCCGTCGGCAATTGGACCTGGCAATACGTGAATCGTCCGTGGCTCACGCGCGGCCTTCAATGGACGAGCGCGACGGTGATGATTTCGGTCGCGGTGCTGATCGCGTTTGATCGCACGCGCTTCATCAATTCCATTGTGTTCACCATTTTATCCGCGTTCGGCGGAAACGGAGATGCGTTCGCGCAACTGTGAAAATCGCGCTGACAATTCTTTTCGCGTTTTGGATTTCGGCGGCGCGCTCGCGTTCGCAAATTCCGCCGAAGGAAGGTGAAATGCTTGTGCGCGCCGAATTTGCCGGTTCGCAAACAAACGCGATTCAATCTGTTCTTTCGCAAGCTCGCGACGGTGAAACGATTTTTGTGCAAGGCCCGGGCGTTTTTCACGAACGCGTGGTTGTCCTGAAATCCATTCGCTTGGTCGGTCTAAATTTGCCGGTGATTGACGCGGATTTTTCGGGAACGCCGGTAAGCATCATCGCGTCAAATGTGGAGTTGCGCGGATTTGTAATTCGCAATTCAGGACGCGATCTCGGCGCGGCGGATTCGGGAATTCTGATTTCGGGAAACAAAACGACTGTTCGCGATTGCCGTGTCGAAGGCGACGCTTTCGGAATTTACATTCGCGGCGCGAACGATTGCGTGATTGAGCGAAATGAAATTTTCGGAGACGCAAAAGTTTCGTCCGCCGCGCGCGGAAATGGAATTCATCTTTGGAATACGAAACGCAATCGGCTTCTCGCCAACGTGATTCATGATAAACGCGACGGAATGTATTTTTCCTACGCTGACGAAAACGTCATCGGCGGAAATCGTGTTTTTGAAACGCGCTTCGGAATTCATTACATGTATTCGCACCGGAACCAGTTGCTGACAAATTCGCTGACTCGAAACGTCGTCGGTGCGACGCTGATGTTCAGCCGCGATTCGCTCGTCGAGGGAAATTTCGTCGCGGAAAATCGCCGTCATGGAATGGTGTTCAAGCAACTGGACAATTCGCGGGTTCTCAACAACATCGTGGCCGGACAAAATCGCGGGTTCTTCATTCAGCAGGCGAATAAAAATCGTTTTGAGGGAAATCTTGTCGCGACGAACGACATCGGCCTTTATCTCAGCAACAGTTCGGAGGAAAACGTTTTTGTCGGAAACGCTTTCGTGCGCAATGCCGATCAGGTCTGGCAGCCGCCGTTTGAAACCGAACAGGGCCGCCAGGGACCGAACGCTTTTTCCGAACACGGCCGCGGAAATTTCTGGAGCGATTACGTCGGGACCGACCGCAACCACGACGGCATCGGCGACACGCCGTATCACGAAACCGATGTGTTCGGTTACATTTTGGACCGCCATCCCGAAGCGCGAATTTTTGCGCTGAGTCCCGCTGTCGCATTGCTCCGCAAAAGCGAGGAATTGATGCCGCTGATGAACGCGACCGGCGTGACGGATCTCGCGCCGTTGATGACGATGGAAAATCGAAATCCCGAAACGCGTATTCCAAAAAACATCCGAAACGCGAAATCGGAAAATCGCCCGGGCGCGGTAAATATTTCGGCAAACAACGTTTCGTCATCACCGATTTCAACTCACTGAAAATGCAACCGTTTCTTGAATTTCAATCCGTCACAAAACGCTTCAATCGCGTGGACGCGTTGCGCGACATTTCGTTTTCCATTGAACGCGGGCGCGTTCTCGCGCTGCTCGGTCCGAATGGCGCGGGAAAATCCACGCTGTTCGGCTGTTTTCTCGGAATCACCATTCCAACGGGCGGAAAAATTCTGCTGAATGGAAAAATGATTGCTGACGCGGATCGCGCGGCCATCGGATACGTCGCCGAACGCGTCGCGCTTTATCCGCAACGAACGGTGATTGAAAACGCGGATTTCTTCACGCGGTTGAAAGGTCATTCGAGTCACGAGGCGGAAGAACAACTCAAGCGCGTCGGAATGAGCGGCGCGCGAGATCGAAAAATCCGCCAGCTTTCAAAAGGAATGCTTCAACGCCTCGGATTGGCGATCGCGCTTTGCGGTCAGCCGGAAATTCTTGTTCTCGACGAGCCGTTCAACGGACTTGATCCGGCGTTGCTCGATGTTTTGCAAGGCATTTTGCGCGAAGAAAACGAGCGCGGCGCGACGCTGCTGATTTCCACGCACACGATGTCCGCCGTCGAGCCGCTGGCGACGGATGCGGCGATTCTGCTCCGCGGAAAGCTCGCCGCGTTCGGCGCGCTGGAGAAACTGCGCGCGGAAAATAATTCCGCCGATTCGCTCGAAGATATTTATTATCAAATCGCGCGCGGACAGTACGTGACTGAGGAAATGTTCGCATGACAACTGATTCCATAACGGTGATTAGCGCGAACGTCGCGACCAGCAAAGCGCGGGCGGAATTGGCAAATCGAAAATCCAAAATCAGCGGATGGAATCAAATCGCGCTGATTGCCGCGAAGGAATTTGGCGACCGATTCCGGAGCGGTTGGGTGGTGGCGTGCATTTTTGTCTGGCTCGGCGCGATTGCGCTGACAAGTTTTTTCGGCCTCATTCAAATCGGACAAATCGGCGCGCAAGGTTACGAACGCACGGTGATCAGCCTGTTGAATCTGGTGCAATATCTGGTTCCGTTGCTCGGACTTCTGCTGGGCCACGATCTCATCGTCAGCGAAAACGAGGAACGCACGCTGCGTCTCGCGCTCGCCGGCGGAGTGGGGCGGCTGCGATTTCTCGCGGGAAAATTTCTCGGCGGCTGCCTGGCGCTCGCGACGCCGCTCGTGTCAGGATTTGTGATTGCCGGAACGGTTGTTGGCTTGAGCGCGAAAGACAGCGGCGTCGCGCCGTTTCTTCGGCTGGCCATTTCCGGGCTGGTTCTTGGAATTCTGTTTTTAGCAATTGGCCTTGCGATTTCGACATTCAGCCGCACGCGCGTGCAGGCGCTCGTCGCCGCGCTGCTGGCGTGGTGCCTGGTTGTTTTTGTTTTCGATCTCGTCGCGCTCGGCATAATGATTTCGACGCGCGCGCCGGCCGCCGCCCAGGAAATCGAAGTTCTGTGCGATACGACACACATTAATTCCGCGGCCGATATCCATTCCGATTTCGACAGCGCGACGGAAACGCAATCGCGTTCCGGTCAGGCGCCTGAGAATCCATCCATCGGCTGGCTCGCGGCAAATCCAGTGGACCTTTTTCGCGCGATCAATCTTTCAGGGCAAACGGAACTGGATGTCCCGTGGCCGGTGACATTTGCAGCAACCGCATTTTGGCTGGCGTTTCCGCTCGCGGCCGGTTTCTGGAAATTGCGCCGAACCGATTTATGAAACCGAGAACTGTATTTACCATTTTATGCGCGGTGACCGTTTTGATCGTGATCGCCGCGTCCGTCCTGACGCATCATCGGAATTTCTCCGCAACGGATGACGCGCAAATATTCCAGGTCTTCGGCCAGGTCCGCGGCCTGGATGTTGCGAACAAAACAATCCGCATCGCGCACGAGGAAATCCCGAATTATATGCCGGCGATGACAATGCCTTTTTCCGTGAAAGACACGGCGTTGCTGAACGGCCTTGCGACGGGTGACCGCGTGAAATTCGAGTTGGTTGTGACGAAAGACGATTCGTGGATTTCGCGCGTGGAAAAAATCGGCGGAACGGAAAATGAAATGGCAAACGCGCCCGGGGCTTCGGCGGAAGATCGCGAGGCGGAACGCATTCACACCGGAGAAAAAGTTCCCGATTTTACTTTGATGGATCAAAATGGAAAACCGATCCGATTGAGCGATTTTCGCGGAAAAGCCGTGGTGATGACGTTTATTTACACGCGTTGTCCGATCCCGAATTTTTGTCCGTTGGTGTCGAAAAATTTCGCCGAATTGCAGGAGCGGCTTTCGAAGGAATTTCCCGGACGCTTCATGCTCCTGAGCGTGACGATGGATTATCAATTCGACCGCCCGCCGGTTTTGAAAGAATACGCGGCGCGTTTCGGCGCGGATGAAAAATGCTGGACGTTTGCGACGGGCAGTGAGGAACAAATCGGATCCGTCGCCGCGCTGATGGGATTGTTTTTCGAACCTGAAAACGGATTGATTTCGCACGATCTTCGCACGACGCTGATTGGGCCGGATGGCCGCCTTGCGCAGCTTTGGAAAAGCAACGTCTGGACTCCGTATGAAGTGCAACGCAGGGTGGGGGAGATTTTGAAGGACGCGCGGAATTAAGGTGGAAACGAGCGAAAGAGCCGAACCAGTCGCCTGGTTCGGCCGTGTTCTTGTATTGCATTTCAAGTTACAGCGACATGTGGGAAACGGGATCGCTCCATTCGCTTGAAAAGAAAAGGTGAAAAGGTGTCGACAAGGACAAG
>DASSNZ010000316.1:0-6094 GCA_035701135.1 Verrucomicrobiia bacterium | reverse complement strand
TCGCCAATTTTTTTCGTGCGCTTTGGGAAAAGTTGTGTGACAAGAAAGCCGTTATGTTTTCGCTCCAAAGATTGCTCGGCAAAGAAGACATGTTCTTCAAACTGCTCGAAGCCAGCGCGCAGGAAGCGCACAACAGCGTTCAAACTCTCGTGAAACTCTGGAAAACGCTCGACAATCCGGCGTCGCTCCAGGAATTCGCCACGTCGCGCCGCAAAGACAAACAGATCACAAGGCAGATTACCGAGGCGGTATATACCACGTTCGTCACGGCGCTGGAACGCGAGGACATCGAAGCGCTTTCCACCGCGCTTTACAAAATTCCGAAAACAATCGAGAAATTCGGCGAGCGCGTTTTGCTTTCGCCGCAACACGTCCGCGGCGTGGATTTCTCGCAGCAGATCGAACTGCTCGACAAGGCCACCTGTTCCGTTCTGAAAATGGTCAGAAGTCTGCATCACGGCGGCAATCTGGCGGAAATCAAGGCGCTGAACGACGAGTTGCAAAAAATCGAGGGAGAGGCGGACAACGCAATCATGGAATTGTTCAAGGACCTTTTCAGCGGCCGGCATGATCCGGTGAAAGTCATCGTGCTGAAGGACCTTTATGAATTGCTGGAGAAAGTGATTGATCGCTGCCGCGACGCGGGCAACATCATTTCGCAAATCGTCCTCAAAAATTCCTGACGCGCATGGCCCTGATTTTCACGGTTATCTTCATCGCGCTGGCTTTCGAATACATCAATGGTTTTCACGACACCGCCAATTCCATTGCCACGATTGTTTCGACAAAAGTCCTCTCGCCGCGCCAGGCAATTCTCATGGCCGCCGTCACAAATCTTGTCGGCGCCATGCTCGGAACCGCCGTCGCGCAAACCATCTCATCCGGTCTGGTGGACGCGAATCTTGTTCCAATCACTTCCGAAATCACCATCGCCGCGCTGCTCGGCGCGATATTGTGGAATATTCTTACCTGGTGGCTGGCGATTCCGTCCAGTTCGAGCCACGCGCTGATCGGCGGACTTTGCGGCGCGGCGCTCGCCGCGGCGCACAACGACTGGAAAGTCATCATCTGGGCGCAACCGTACGGCGGACACTGGTGGCTGGGCAAAGGACTTTTATGGAAAGTGATCGTGCCGATGGTCACGTCACCACTCGCCGGATTGATTCTCGGTTTCATTATCATGGCGCTGCTTTATCTGCTTTTGCACAACGCGCGTCCGCAAAAAGTAAATCGCTTTTTCGGCGTCGCGCAGGTGTTCAGCGCCGCGTCCATGGGATTGATGCATGGAACGAACGACGCGCAAAAAACGATGGGCATCATCGCGCTCACATTGATGAGCGGGACGGCTGCCGGGCATTTCAATCATTTGCCGTCATGGCTTTCTTTTCTCCACACCGCGCCGCCCGCGCCGGGAAAGGAACTGGACATCGCGCTCTGGATCAAAATCGCCTGTGCCATGACGATGGCCGCCGGAACCGCGGCCGGTGGCTGGCGCATCATTCGAACGCTCGGCCACAAAATGGTGAAACTTCATCCGATCAACGGCTTCGCCGCCGAAACCAGTTCCGCTGTGGTCATCGCCACCGCGTCCGCGCTTGGAATTCCAATTTCCACGACGCACAATATTTCCGCTTCGATCATGGGCGTTGGCGCGGCCAAGCGATTCAAAGCGATCAAATGGAGCATCGTCGAGCGAATGGTCTGGGCATGGATTCTGACGCTTCCGGTTACGGGCGCGATTGCCTATTGTATCGTGAGAATTTTCGAGGCGCTCGGCTGGAGACAATGGCCGATGTAATTGTCCGCGCGATTTTTGATTTAAATTATGCCTGAAAAGTCCCTGAACATTCTCGCCGTGATGGGCAGCCCGAAAAACAAATCCATCACACGCGCCGTGCTCGTTCATCTTGCCGAAAATCTCGCGGCGGATGGATGCGCGGTGGACATTCTCGATCTCCAAACCGATCCGCTGCCGCTTTACAGTCCGGACACGGCGCACGACGCGCCGGAATTCAAAACCATTCAGGCCCGCGTCGAACGCGCCGACGTGATCATTCTCGGCACGCCGGATTATCACGGGTCCATCAGCAGCACGCTTAAAAATTTTCTCGACTATTTCTGGTATGAATTTGCCGGAAAATTGTTCGTGCCGATGGTTGCCTCGCATGAAAAAGGACTGACGGTCATTGATCAACTGCGCACTGTCGCCCGGCAATGTTACGCGTGGATTTTGCCCTACGGATTTTCCTTTGCGGAATCGGATTTAAAGGACGGATTGCTCCACAACGAAACGTTGAAAAAAAGACTGGAAATGCTGCGGCGCGACGCGCGCGTTTACGGCCAACTCATCGCGGACCAGCGTCGGGCGGATTTGAGCGGCGCGGATCCGTGTTTCATGGCGCGGCACCGGAAATGATGTCAATAATGCGGTGGCGGTATCCTGCCGACGGATCCAGTCCGGGTGAAAACCGAGATTCAAAAAAATTTCGACCTTGAATTCTGCCGACAAGATGTCGGCAGCACGTTTTTTGCGGATTGCCTTCACGCAATTAAATCTGGACCGGCTGCGAATTTCCCGTAGCCAATCCCGCCTGACGCAAACAATGCGTGAGATACGGCAGCAATTGTTTCTTGCGCGAAACCACGTCGAGCAATTCGAAGATCGAAGGTTGCAGCCGGGGATAATCAATCCGGTCCACGAACGATTCCTGTCCGACGACCAGCAACAGCGAATTTTGCGACGTCACATCCGTCACCAGCAGAGCGGAAAAATAAAATCCGCGTTGTTGCCGGAAATTTTCAAGCGCCGCGAGCAGCTCGTCCTTGCGTTTCCAGAACTGGTCAAAGCCGATTTCCTCGATTTGCGCGACGCTGAAGGTCACGCCGTTCTCGCGATATTCCTTGCAATCCGTCGTGATCGCCTGCGGCGCGGGTTTCAACGTGAGCAGCGAGCCGGACGCGAATAATTTTTCCGTGAATTCGCGCGCGTTCACTCGCGCGAGTTCTTCCAGCTTTTTAAGAATTTCCACGTCGCGCGGAGTCGTCGTCGGCGAAGTCAGATTGAGAGTGTCGGAAACGATGCCTGCGAGCAGAAGCCCGGCGACAGATGAAGGCATTTCCACGCCAAACCGGAAAAAACAATCCGCAACGATGGTGCTGGTGGAACCCACCGGTTCGTTGCGAAAAAGGATCGGCTGCTGCGTCGTCAGCGCGCCGATTCGATGATGATCAATAATCTCGACAATCTCCACTTCATCCGCGCCCTGCACGGCCTGGGAAAGTTCGTTGTGATCCACGAGAATCAATTTGCGCGAAACGGTTTTCAGAAAATCCGTTTTCGACAAAATGCCCGCCATGTCGCCGTCCGAATTCAGCACGGGGAAAATTTGAAATCCCGACGCCGTCGCCTGCTGCCGCACGATGGCGAGCGGCGCGTGTTCGCGAAAGCACAGAAATTCCTCGTTCAACACGTGCCGCACCGCGACCGCCGCGCGGCACAACGCCGAAGTTGTCGCGGTGTCGTGCGGCGACGAAATCAAACTCACCCGTTTGCGTTTCGCCGCTTCGATCAGGCGCTTTTCCATTTTCAATCCGCCGGTGATAACGATGACACGAACGCCTTCCTGAATCGCCATTTCCTGGATGTCCTGTCGGTCGCCCACGATGACGAGTAATTTTTCGCGCAGAAATTTTGTCACGCGCGCGCCGAACGATTCGGAACTCATCGCGCCGATCAACATGATTAAATTCTCCTCGCGATCCGGCTCAAACGCGAAAATCAATTTGCCATGAAGCGTTTTGGAAAGATTCGCCAGCGAGGAAAACACGCGGCGCGAATTCACCATCCGGTCGGCGGCGGGAAAAAGAAATTTGCTGAGCTTGAACAGCGAAAGCAATCCCCGGCAGCGGCGGCCGTCTTCCAACACGGGTAGAATGCGGATGTTATGTTCATCCATCAGTTCCAACGCCTGCGCGGCGCTGGATTCCGGCGTGACGCTCAGGACGTGGCGCTGCATCACATCGGAAACTTTCGGTGAAACATCCGCGACGAAACGCGGCGCCGGCACGCCGAACGTGTTCAACACGAAATCAATCCGGTCGTTCGTATCGCCGCAACGCGCGGCAACAGCCTCGGGCATTCCCGTGCGACGCTTGAATTCCGCGTAACCGATCGCGGAGCAAATCGCGTCCGTGTCGGGATTGCGATGGCCAATGACAAAAATTTCACTCATGAGCGTGCGCGAAGCTAAACTCGCCCAACGCGCGCTTCAAGCAAAAGCCAGGAAGTGGTTGAAAAATAAGAGTGGAAAAGACTTGGATTTTTGCCCGCTCGTAAAAAGATTTCGTCAATCCGTCTGGTTCGCACGGCTCGTTGCCAGTAAATTAATCGCATGAATTCAAATTCCATTGCCGCCTCGGCAAGAGAAGAATTTCCTCTAGGCCAGCCGGCCTGCGATCCAAAAAACTGGCTTCTGGACCCTTCGGTCATTTATTTGAATCATGGCGCGTTTGGCGCGTGTCCGAAACGCGTGCTTGAATTTCAAAGCGAATGGCGCAATCACCTTGAGCGTCAGCCATCGCAATTTCTCGTCCGCGAACTCGAAAAAGAATTGGATTCCGCGCGCGAAGCGTTGGCGCGATTTGTCGGCGCGGAAACCGAAGATTTGGTTTTCATTTCCAACACAACTCATGGCATCAACACCATTTTGCGTTCGCTCGATTTTCAGCTCGGCGATGAATTGCTCGTTACCGATCAGGAATACAACGCCAGCCGCAATGCGCTGAACTTCGCGGCGGAAAAATCGGGCGCGCGCGTCGTCGTTGCGAAAATCCCGTTCCCATTTCATAGCGCCGAAGAAATCATTGCGCCCTTTTTGGAAAACGTGACGCCGCGCACACGATTGGCAATGCTCGATCATGTGACAAGCTCGAGCGGATTTCTTCTGCCTATCGAGCGACTGGTGGCTGAGTTAAACGCTCGCGGAGTGGACACGCTGGTGGACGGAGCGCACGCGCCGGGAATGGTTCCGCTGAATTTAAAACAACTCGGAGCCGCATACTACACTGGCAATTGTCACAAATGGCTTTGCGCGCCGAAAGGCGCGGCTTTTCTCTGCGTGCGACGGGACAAACAAAATTCGATTCATCCGCTTGCGATCAGCCACGGCGCGAATTCGCCTCGGACGGATCGGTCGCGTTTTCTTCTCGAATTCGGTTGGATGGGAACCGGCGATCCAACCGCCTGGTTGAGCGTGCCGGAAGCTTTGCGATTCATGGAATCCGCGATGCCCGGCGGATGGCCGGAAGTCATGGCGCGCAATCGCGCTCTCGCGCTCGCAGCGAGAGAAATTCTTTGCGCGGCTCTGGAAATTCCAGAACCTTGCCCACGAGAATTTCTCGGTTCAATGGCGTCCGTCCCGATTCCTGACAACGCGAAAGATGCGTTTCCAAAACAGCCGTTTGGCGAATACCGGTTGCAAAACGATCTGCTCGAAAAATATAAAATCGAAGTTCCGGTTCACCCATGCCCCACTCCATCGCAGCGGGTTTTGAGAATCTCAGCCCAACTCTACAATTCATTGCCGCAATACGGACTGCTGGCCAAAGCGTTGCTGGCGGAACTGCAACGTGACGTTTGAGATTTGTTCCCGAAACGAATTTTCCGCAACGTTTCTTGAAACAACCAAGCCCAGGCCGCGATTAAAATTAAATCCCGCAGTAGCAGGACGATGGTTTCAAATAAATCCAAACCGCTGTTATAATCGCCGTGGAGCGATGGATAAATAATGGGAGTCAGCATCGTTGCAATTGCAACCATCAAAGCCGGGCCATGGATTCCTTCGAAGCTTGTGAGAGCGGCCACCGGCACCAGCCAGATCATGTACTGGGGACTTAAGACCTGATTGAATGCGATAAAAGCCAGCAACGGAAGAAGTAAAATCCGCGCAAGCCGGGCGATGGGAATTCCCCCCGTTTTTGCTCCTGTGGTTTTGTCTGAGAGCAAACCGAAACAAGCTGCGGCCCAACTCGCGACGAAAACAGAAATTCCAACCGCTCCCGTAAAAACCAGCCGCGACCATGGCAAGACAGCCGT
>DASSNZ010000315.1:0-11228 GCA_035701135.1 Verrucomicrobiia bacterium | reverse complement strand
TGAAACGGCGCGTGAAATCGCCGACGGCATTCCTCGCGCCACGCCTCGCTTTTGGCAACTTTGAGCGGATCGCGAACCAAATGAATCAGCCGCATGTCGGGAAAAAATTCCAGCGCGGCAATGTGCGCGGATTTCAAAAAGGCGTGACTGGATTCCAGATAAAATTTTCCCGGAAGCCGCTCGATGTAGCGGCGTTTTTTGGCGAGCAATCCCCGGATGTTGTCAATGCGCCCGGCGTAAGCGTCGTAAATCGCGCGGCCAAAGAGCGTCGGATTTCCCCAATCGAAAAACGGCTCGTGGCGAGTAACGCAATCGCGAACGTTGTGTCGGAAAACGGCGCGAAGAAAAAGCGTTCCCGACCGCGCGCTGCTCAAAGTGAAAATCGCCTGTTTCATGCCGCCGCTGAAATTCAAAGTTCCTTGTGCACACAAACGACTTCGACGGTGTCGGAAATTTCCGGTTGAAACAACGTTGTTTTCCGGCGATCGAAATCGCGGAAACCATAGCGCGCATAGACAAGTTCAGGCCGGCGTTTTGGATGGGAAAAAAACGCGCCGTAACAATGCGTCACGCCAACCGCGCGCAGGCGTTCCTCATAAATTTCCCATAACCGTCGCGCGATGCCGCGGCCGCGATACGATTGCTCCAGATCCAGATGCAGATGCGCCGCGTCCGGCGGGTGTTTCGGTTGCTCGGAAAAGCCGGCCGAGAAAAGCCAGCGAACAAACTGGCGGCTGCGCGGATGACGCGCGTAACGGCCGGTCACAAGGCGAAAAAACATTTTCGACGCGGTTTGAAACCCACTGCGCATTTGCACAAGATCGAAATGTTTGCGCACCGAGCCAAGCAAATAACCGACGATCCGCCCGTCCTCGGCTTCGGCGACAAAGGCCCATTCGGGTTCTTCGTTCAAATAAGGATTTGTGAAAAGGTCCGCGAAAAGTTCGCGGTCATGAAAAATCGGATCCACGGGATGACCGAGAAATCCGGTTTCGCAACAGAGCCGCCGGATCGTGACGCGATCACCGGGGCGATATTCGCGGATCCGCACCTGGCTGGCGGCGCGGATGGAATGCGGTTCCAGCGGTTCCTCGATCAGTTCACGAACCAGCGGCGCTCCGTTTTCTTTTCCGTTCAAAAGATGCGAAATCATCACCCATTTCCTTTTTGTTGTGTATGTTGACTGAATTGCGATTGCGCCGGAACCGTTGGCTCAATCATCGAAAACTTTTGCAAATCGCCCATTTGCGCCTTCATTGCGGTACGTTGGTATCGGGTAAATCCGATTTCGGTTATCTGGCGTGAACTTGTTCGAATCTCGCATCAAACTGCCTAACGCGCCAGACCCAAAAAACTATGCCCGCCGACGGCGCGGTTCGCTAGTGGGTTGCAACCCTACGCCGGGGAAACGGAAAAAAGGAAAATGGAGAATGGAAAAATTCCCGGACACGAAAACGGGAATTCAATTCCGCGGAAGCACGGAACCGAATTTCAAATGAAGTCAAAATGCCGGAGCCGTCATTCCGTCAATTTGAACGGCGCGACGGAATCCGCTTTCTCCGAGAAATACGGCGCGAGTGGATTTTTTTCCAAACCTTTCAATCCCGAAATCACGCAGGCCGCGCTCAATTCCGCGCCCGCCTGCGTGGTGTGCGTGTGTTCGTCGGCAAACAGCGGCTCAACTTTTTCCGCGCCGAGATTGTCGTATTGGCGCGCGATAATTTCATTCAGATCAACAAACAACGCGTCTTCGGCTCGCGCAGCTTCAGCCGCCCATTTTCCGTAAGTTTCCGAGGCGCGAACGATTTTGCCGTCCTTCCAGATTTTTCGCGGCACAAGCGAGCAAATAATCGGCGTCGCGCCTTTCGCTTTCGCGTCGCTCGCGTATTTCCGCATGTACCAGCCGAACGTGTGAACAACTTCTTTTTTTCCGGTGCTTTCAATCGTCACTTCGCGCGATTCGTCGCCAATGCCTTTGAGCGAAGCGCGCGGCCGCGAACCTTTGGCAATTTCGCCGCCGTCGTTGTGCCCGAACTGAATCAAAACAAAATCGCCCGGTTTCATTTCCGCGAGAACTTTGTTCCAACGCCCTTCGGTTTGAAACGTCCGGCTGCTGCGCCCGCCGATCGCGCGGTTCACGACATTGATTTTTGTCCGGTCAAAATACGGCGCGATCACTTCGCCCCAGCCGCGCATTCCTCTCGTGCCGTTGCGAACAGTGGAATCGCCAACGATAAATAACGTCGGCAATTTCGTATTCGCAACGCCCGCGTTCGTGATTTTGGAAGCGTCTTCAATCGGCCGCGCATCGTCCGCGCGCAACGGAATTGCCGCGAAAAAAACGAGCGCAACAATCGCAAAACGCAAAAAGCCGCGGGCACGAATCGGAAGTTCAGAAAATATTTTCATAAAAATGTGAGGATTTATTTTGTCGGGACGGATTCGGATTTGGCAACGGAAACCGCGTAAACCTGCGTCGGGCCGGACATATTCGAACGAAACACAACCCATTTGTTATCGGGCGTGATGCGAACATTCGGCTCGCCGTTCGAGCCGTGATAATCCTGCTTTGACATGTTGACGAGGCGTTCTCGCGTGATGGTCCCATTGCGTTGCGGACGGAACAGATTGATCCACATGCCGTCTTTCGCGAACGCCACCTGGCCTGGATCGCCACCGTCGCCGGCGAATAATTTTCCATCGCGCGAAATATTGTAATGCACCGACCACCAGTCGCGCTCCAGCGGATAGCGGATTTCTTTTCCGGATTTGATATTCACGCCCGCGAGCCAGAATTTCTCGCTGCGCGGCGTTTGCAGATCAAACCAGATTGTTTTTCCGTCCGCGCTCCAGAATTCGTGTCCGGCGATTTCCATGTCCATCGCGCGTTTGTGCATCAGCCGTTGCTGCGAGCCGTCCGTGCGAATCGTCCAGATGCGATCCACTTCGTGCCATGTTCCTTCGTGGCAATACAACAAAAGATGCGGATCGGTCGGCGAGAATTGAAGGTGATTCAACCAGGCGTATTGGTAGCCGTTGGTCGTGGAGCGTCCGGTTTTGAGATCGGTGAAAACGAATGCCATGCACCGCGGATTTGCGAGCCGCCGGGAGAGATTATCCTCCTTGCGCGCCGCCAATTCCTCCGCCGCCGTGAGGTTGGTCCGGTTTCCGAACATCCGCTCGCGTTGCGGAAGAATTTTTCGCGGCGCGGGTTCGGGCGTTTTGCCCGAGGGATCTTCGGCGTAAATCGTATTCACGCCGATGGTTTCGTCGCAATTCACAGCAAGCACGCGCGCGCCGGTCACTTTCCGGACCGCGTGAGTATTAATATCCGCGGCGAACAAACCATCGCGACGACGAAAATAAACCTCGGGTGTTTTAAAGGAAACGGCGAGCGCGGAGGCGTTTGACACGACAATTTCCACTTTCGGAACGCCGCGCCCCAGCGATTTCAAATCCACCGCCGCGATGCCATCGCGCGTGTTGAAAATCATCTTGTCGCCTTTTGGCGTAAAGGCGTTCTGATGAAAATAAAGCGTCGCGCTGCCCGGCTCCGATGAAATCCGGATCACGCGATGGCCTGTATCGGGATCAATCCAGTCGCTTGCCGAATCCGCAGCCGATGTCCGCAGAAACGCGGCGAAGATGATAAAGACAAGCGCGGAGAAGGATTTCATGGATTCCTAATTATCCACCCGTCGGCGCCAAGTCAAAGGCTCTTTTAATTGAACCAATTAAAAATTCAGGATTTGCGCGAATCAGGAATTATCTCCGTCCAGCAATCGGCCCAGACCGCCGAGAACAGAGCCTTCCTCGCGCCCGCCGCGTCCCGTTTGCGGCGACGCCGCAGTGATGCGTCCCGCGAGCCGGCTCAACGGAAGCGATTGCAGCCAGATTTTCCCAGGTCCGCGCAAGGTCGCGAAAAACAATCCTTCCCCGCCGAAAAACGCGCTTTTGATTCCGCCAACCATTTCAATGTTGTAATCCACGCCTGGCTGAAGCGCGACAATGCAGCCGGTGTCCACGCGAAAAATTTCGCCAGGCAAAAGGTCGCGCTGATAAATCGTTCCGCCCGCGTGAATGAAAGCAAAACCATCGCCCTGCAATCGTTCCAGAATAAAACCTTCGCCGCCGAAAAGTCCCGCGCCGAAACGTTTTGTGAACGCGATGCCGACGCTCACGCCTTTTGCCGCGCAAAGAAATGAATCTTTCTGCGCGAGCAGTTCGCCGCCGATTTCTGCGAGATGAATCGGAATAATTTTTCCCGGATAAGGCGCGCCGAACGCCACGTGTTTTTTGCCGTCGCCGCGATTTTGAAAAACGGTCATGAAAAGCGATTCGCCGACCAGCAACCGTTTTCCCGCGCCCAGAAGGGAACCGAGAAACCCGCTGTTCTGTTGCGATCCGTCGCCGAAAATGGTTTCCATTTGAATGCCGTCCTCCATGTACATCATTCCGCCCGCTTCGGCGACGGCAGCTTCCATCGGGTCCAGTTCCACTTCGACGAACTGCATATCGTCGCCGTAAATTTTGTAATCCACTTCGTGCATCATTGACATTGTGTTGACCTTTCTTTTTTAAACAAATCTGACTTCCGGAGAAATTTCCGCCAATTACAAATTTATTCGGAATTCCCAATGATGACCAGGTTCGCGGCGCGTCGCCAGCGGAGAATACGTGTCGGTCAGACGGAATTCGCTTCAACCTTTTCCAAAACCGCGACCGGAACGCCGCGAATCATCCGGTCAACCTGCACGTATAAAAACCCTGATGTCAGGAATCTTCGTTTTCGCAAACGAGATGATCTGCTGCGATTCCAGGTCGAGATAAAAAATCTCTTCGATTTCCGAGTTGAAAATGCAAATTTTATCACGGCAAATGAAATGACTGGTTCAAATGTTTAGAAAGAATGACAGAATGAACAAAATTATTTTGTAAATTCTGTCATTCTGTCTCACTTCGCAGTCTTTTCCCAAATCGCGATAAACATTCCGTTCCCGCCGCAATCCTGCGGCCAGATCCAGATTCGCGCCGACTTTGACGCTTCTCCGCAAAGTGGATTCTCCACGCGCAACGGTTTGAAATCCGGAAATCGCGATTCAAATTCATCCGCGATTTTGTTCGTTTCGGATTGAGTGAGCGTGCAAACGGAGTAAATCAATTTTCCGCCGGGCTTCACCGTCGCCGCCGCGTTCGAGAGCAGTTGCATTTGGATCGCGCTCAATTCCTTCACGTCTTGCGATGTCAACGTCCAGCGCGCGTGCGGATTGCGCTGCCAGGTTCCAATGCCGCTGCACGGCGCATCCACAAGAACGCCGTCGAATTTTGTTTTTGTCGGAAGCTTCGCGCCGCCGTCCCAGATTGTTGAGCGATAATTAAAAACCTTCGCGCGAGCGGTCCGGCGTTTTAATTTTTGCAATCGCCATCCGGCGCGGTCGCCGGCCCAGATCAATCCTTTGTTTTCCATCAATTCGGAAAGATGCAGCAATTTCCCGCCTTCACCGGCGCAAGCGTCCCACCAGGTTTCGCCGGATTTCGGATTGCAAATCAAACCAACCGCCTGCGAGCTGATGTCCTGCAACTCAAATTCGCCGGCGTGAAATTCCGGCGTGCGAAACAAATCCATTTCGCCGAAATATTCCAACGTGTCGGAAAACACTTCGCTGAAAACCCGGCAATCGCCGAATTTTTTCGCGAGGTCAATTCCGTGTCCGCGTTTGGCGCGCAACCATAATTTCGGTTCGGTTTGCAGCGCGCGCAACCAGTTGTCGGAAATTTCAATTTCATCGGAAATCCAATTTGGAACAACTTTGGCCCGAAGTTCCTCCAACGGAAACGAAAATGGATCGCGATGAAAACGGGAGGCGAGTTCCAGCGCGCGCGGGATTTGCGTTTCGATGGTTTTTTCGGCATCGAGCCAGCCGCGCCAGCGAAAGTATGCAAAAACCGTTTTGCTGATTTCCGTCGCGTCGAAAGGCGCGAGATCGCGGGTTCGTTTGAGCGTTTCGCGCAATACGGCGTCGGCCGGTTTTTCGCGGCTGGACTCGCGAAGAATCCGCGCCGAGATTTGGGTCGGTTTCACAGAATGGAACACGGAACGCCGGCGGCGCGTGAATGGATATTTTTCAGGCATGAATTTCCGCGCTCAACATGGTTGCTTTTAAGGCGTCGCGCAAGAAAGTCGCGGAAAGCGCGAAAATATTTTTCGCCACGGAATGCGAGCCAATGTAGAGTCGCCGTGTCGCTCCACGAATTTTACGGAAAAGTTTTATGCAAAAATATAAATACCTGATCATCGGCGGCGGAATGACGGCTGATTCCGCTGTGAACGGCATTCGCAGTGTGGATTCGGACGGAGAAATCGGCGTCATCAGCGCCGAACCCGAGCGGCCTTACAATCGTCCGCCGCTCACGAAAGCGCTGTGGAAAGGCGATCCGCTCGACAGCATCTGGCGCAAGCAGGAAAATAAAAATGTGTCCGCGCACCTGGGCCGCGTCGCAAAATCTCTCGATGCCGGAAAAAATCAGGTCACCGACGATCTTGGAAATTCGTATGCGTGGGAAAAACTTTTGCTGGCCACGGGCGGCTCGCCGCGGCGGCTTTCGTTCGGCGGAGATCACATTATTTATTTCCGAACGCTCGCGGATTATCGCCGGTTGCGCGGATTGACGGAAAAAGGAGAGCGTTTTGCCGTTATCGGCGGTGGATTTATCGGATCGGAAATCGCCGCCGCGCTGCGAATGAACGGAAAGCAGGTTTCCGTGTTTTTTCCCGGCGCGAGCATTGGCGGAAATATTTTTCCGGCGGAACTCAGCGAATTTCTGAATGGATATTATCGCGAGAAAGGCGTGAATCTGCGCCCGCGCGAAACCGTCATCGGCGTGGAGCCGCACGGAAACGGATTTTCAGTGCGCAGCCGTGAATCGGATTCGGTTGCGGAAACCGAACTGAAAGTGGACGGCGTTGTCGCCGGAATTGGAATCGAACCGAACATTGATCTGGCGCGCGCGGCGGGATTGAAAACCGGAAACGGAGTTATCGTGGATGAATTTTTACGAACGTCGCACCCGGAAATTTTTGCGGCGGGCGACGTTGCGTTGTTTCCAAATCCCGCGCTTGGAAAATCCATTCGCGTCGAGCACGAAGATCACGCGAACACTTCCGGACAACACGCCGGTCGCGCGATGGCCGGAAAACCGGAGCCTTACAATCATTTGCCGGCGTTTTATTCCGACCTGTTCGAACTCGGCTACGAAGCCGTCGGCGAATTGAGCAGCCGGATGGAAACAGTGAGCGATTGGGAGGAGCCGAATCGCAAAGGCGTCATTTATTATTTGAACGAAGATCGAGTGCGCGGCGTTTTGCTGTGGAATGTCTGGGGACAGGTGGTCGCCGCGCGGGAATTGATTTCCAGCCGCGAATCCGTTCGCCGCTCCGATCTGAAAGGACGCATCAAAGGATGAAAAAAATTTCATTCGCTGCGCTGAGATTTGCGATCGGGAACGGAAAATTCCAGACCATCCTGCTCACCTGCCCTTTTTTGGCTGCGCCTCCTTTCTGCGCAATGCCTTCTCCACAACCACAACGAAAAACACAACGACAACGATGATCGCGAACTTTGATATGACGGAAACCAATTCGGTTTGTCTCGACCTGCCACACGCACAAAACGGCCATTCACCTTCGGGCGATCTGGCGGAACTGGTGCGGCGTCAGCTGGCATTGCTCGGCGAAAATCCGAAACGCGAAGGCCTGCTGCAGACGCCCGAGCGCGTCGCGAAATCGCTGAAATTTCTCACGCAGGGTTATCGCGAAAATCCGAAGCGCGCGGTGAACGGCGCGATTTTCGACACGCAATCCGACGAAATGGTCATCGTGAAAGACATCGAGTTTTACAGTTTGTGCGAGCATCATTTGCTTCCGTTTTTCGGCCGGTGCCACGTTGGATATTTGCCCGACGGAAAAATCATCGGCCTGTCCAAACTTGCGCGGCTGGTGGAAATTTTCTCGCGGCGGTTGCAGGTGCAGGAACGAATGACGACGGAAATCGCGAATGCGTTGGCGGAACTGATTCCAAACAAAGGCGTCGGCGTGGTCGTGGAGGCGCAGCATCTTTGCATGAAAATGCGCGGTGTGCAAAAACAGGGCGGAAGCACGATTACCTCGGCGCTGCTCGGCAGCCTGCGAAATGATCCGCGGACGCGCCAGGAGTTTCTGAGCCTGATTCGCCGGCACGATTAATTTTCGCGGAAAATCAATTGAAGATTTTTAACCACGGATGAACACGGATAAACACGGATTTTGAATTTTTCCATCGCAATTCTGAAACTCCGAATTGAGCCATTTTCAAATTTTTCAAGGAATTCAGATGCTCAAAATTGGATTGTTCATCCGTATGAATCCGTGTTCATCCGTGGTCGATCCTCCCCTCCTTTTTAAAAATTACGATGCGATTCATCGCGATGTTTCGTTGCGCACGGAGTGACGCGCCCCACCTCGGCATTTGTAAAATTCAGGATCGCCGTTAATATTTATCTGGCGGTGCTTGTTCCGGCGGATTCCGGATCGGCGCTGTCGCCGAATCGGAAAATGAAAAAGAACAATGCAACTCAGAAATCGGCTGAACCCGAAGGCGTTCGCCAGCGGCTTTTGGATCTTCGCAACGCGCTGCTTCACCTGCACAAAATGCTGCTCGAATCGGAACGCGTCAGTTACGAAGCCACGATTGGCGCGATCCAATCGCCGAATCATTTTCTTCAATTGCTCACGAGCGATCCGTGGTTTGCCTGGCTGCATCCGATTTCGCAATTAATCGTGGCCATGGATGAAGCGCTGGATTCCAAGGAGCCGCTGACTGCCGAAACGGCCGAGGCGCTGACAAAGCAAGCGCGGCAATTGCTTGTCGCGTCTGAAAACGACGAGGGATTCGCGCGGCATTATTTTGATGCGTTGCAGCGCGATCCGGATGTGATTTTTGCGCACGCGGAAGTTTCGAAGCTCAACGGCGCAAAAAAGAAACGCGGCTGACCGAAACCCGCCCGGCAAATTTTCTTCGCGTCGCGCGCGCGTCGAAAGCTTGACGCGCGATTTCAAGATGTCCACTGTTCGTTTCTTCAAAAACGGAATATATTCGGACAGGTTATTTTATGAACGAAGCTCAGGATTTTTTTAACACGCTGCAAAAGTTCGACCTCGGCAATGGACGCCAGGGTTCCTTTTATTCACTGCCTCAACTCGAAAAGGCCGGCGTCGGCCCGATTTCAAAACTGCCGGTGAGCATTCGGATTGTTCTGGAATCCGTGCTGCGCAACTGCGACGGAAAACGAATTACCGAAGCCAACGTCCGCGCGCTTGCCAACTGGCAACCCAAAGCCGAGCGCGTGGAGGAAATTCCGTTCGTCGTCGCGCGGATTGTGTTGCAGGATTTCACCGGCGTTCCGTTGCTGGTGGATCTGGCGGCCATGCGCAGCGCGGTGGCGAGGCTTGGAAAAAATCCGAAAATCATCGAGCCGCTCGTGCCGGTGGATCTGGTTGTGGACCATTCTGTGCAGGTGGATTATTTCGGAACGGCGGAGGCCTTCGGCAAAAATCTGGAACGCGAATTCGAGCGAAATCGCGAGCGTTATCAATTTTTGAAATGGGGAATGCAGGCGTTCAACACCTTTAAAGTCGTCCCGCCCGGCATCGGCATTGTTCATCAGGTCAATCTGGAATATCTCGCAAAAGGCGTTTTGTCCGCGGAATCGCAGATTTCAAATCAGAAAACTCAAATTTATTATCCCGACACGCTCGTCGGAACGGATTCGCACACAACGATGATCAACGGACTTGGCATCGTGGGCTGGGGCGTTGGCGGAATCGAAGCCGAAGCCGGAATGCTCGGCCAGCCGGTTTATTTTCTCACGCCGGATGTTGTCGGCGTGCATCTGACCGGCGCGTTGCGCGAAGGCGTCACGGCGACGGATCTTGCGCTGACGATCACGCAATTGCTTCGCAAGGCAAAAGTCGTTGGCAAGTTCGTTGAATTTTTCGGTCCTGGCGCGAAAGCGTTGCCGGTCGTGGATCGCGCAACGATTGGAAACATGTCGCCCGAATATGGCGCGACGATGGGATTTTTCCCGATTGACGAGGAATGCGTGAATTATCTCCGCGCGACAGGCCGCAGCGAGGAACATTGCCGCGCTTACGAAAATTATTATCGCGCGCAGGGTTTGTGGGGCATTCCGAAATCGGGCGAGGTAAATTATTCGCAAGTCGTCGAACTCGATCTGGCGAGCGTCGTTCCAAGTGTCGCCGGCCCGAAACGTCCGCAGGATCGGATTGAATTGCCGAAAATGAAACAGGAATTCGCCGCGACATTTTCGAAACCGGTTTCCGAAAGCGGATTTGGAAAACCACCGGAGGAGCTTGGAAAAAAATTCATGGTTTCCTGCCGCGACGGATTCGCGTTCGGCGGCGGCAGCCAGGAACCGGTTTCCATGCGGACTTCGGTGGCGCAAAACACCAATCCATTGACCGAACTGGAAATGGCGAACAATCGTCCGACACCGGACAATATCGGAACTCCAGGTCCGGACTGCGACGGCGAAATTCATCATGGCAGCGTGCTCATCGCGGCGATCACCAGTTGCACGAACACCAGCAATCCGTCCGTGATGCTCGCGGCGGGATTGCTCGCGAAAAAAGCGGTCGAACGCGGACTTCAGGTCAATCCGCTAGTCAAGGCATCGCTCGCTCCCGGATCGCGCGTTGTCAGTGATTATTTAAATAAAACCGGCCTTCAACCGTATCTCGATAAACTCGGATTCAATCTCGTTGGCTACGGTTGCACCACGTGCATTGGCAATTCCGGTCCCCTGCCCGCTCCCATTGACGAGGCGATCAGCAAATACGATCTCGTCGCCGCGTCGGTGCTTTCGGGCAATCGCAATTTCGAGGGCCGAATTCACCAAGACGTGCGTGCCAACTACCTGGCCTCCCCACCTCTGGTGGTGGTCTATGCATTAATGGGCTCGATGGCGAGCGATCCCTACCACGAACCGCTCGGTCAGGACCGCAACGGCAACGCGGTCTATCTCAAGGACATTTGGCCCAGTCAAAGAGAAATTGCCGAGCTCATGGGAAGCACTATCTCCCCGGCCATGTATCGCGAGCAGTACACCGATGTCTTCACCGGGAGCGATGCCTGGCGGGCGCTGCCGGTCCCCGAGGGCGAGCTCTATCAATG
>DASSNZ010000314.1:0-2684 GCA_035701135.1 Verrucomicrobiia bacterium | reverse complement strand
GGCCAGTTGCGAGAAAAATTCCGCTTCAAGCGAATTAGAATTCATGGACGATTCGTTATGCCGGAATCCTAGCGGGCGCCGATGAATTGGCAAGGCACGGCCCACGAAGAATATATGGGGAGCGCACGCGCCTTATATGCTGTCGTTGCCCTTTCAACAGCGGCTCCAACACTGTGCGTTACGAGTTTGGAAGCAAGGAAAGACCCAATTCCTTGAGAAATGTGTTATGCTTGCGGGTTGTCTCGCGGATTTTTTTCTCAATTTCAACCAACTCCGCGTGAGTTGCTTTCAAATCAATTTCCGCTTCCGCCTGCGCCGTGCTGATGTAACGCGAAATGTTTAAATTGTATCCTTCCTTTTCAATCTCATCCATTCCCACCCGGCGGGCGTAGCGTTCGACGCTCTTGGGACGTTTCTGGTAAGTCTCGACGATCTTGTCAATGTGCTCATCCAGCAGGACGTTCTGCCGTTTCCCTTTTTCAAAATGTTCCGCCGCGTTGATGAACAGCACGTCGTCGGGTTTCTTGCACTTCTTTAGCACGAGGATGCAGACCGGAATTCCTGTGGAATAAAACAAATTCGACGGCAGGCCGATGACCGTATCAATGTGACCGTCTTTGAGCAGCTTCGTGCGGATGCGTTCCTCCGCGCCGCCACGGAACAGCACGCCGTGCGGCAGAATAATCGCCATCACGCCCTGATCTTTCAGGAAATGAAAACCATGCAACAAAAATGCAAAATCAGCGGCGGACTTCGGCGCCAATCCATAATTTTTGAAACGCACATCGTCGCCCATGTCATCCTTCGGTTCCCAGCGATAACTGAACGGCGGATTGGCCACGACGGCATCGAACTTCGGCATCTTCGCCGGATTCGTCTCGCGCAGAAAATCCCAATCGTTCGTCAACGTGTCGCCGTGATAAATTTCAAACTCCGTGTCCTTCACGCCGTGCAGCAGCATGTTCATGCGCGCAAGGTTGTAAGTCGTGATGTTTTTCTCCTGCCCGTAAATCTTGCCGATGGTGCCGCCCAATTGCTTCAACTGTTTGCGGATGTTAAGCAACAGCGAACCGGAACCGCAGGCGAAATCCAGAATGCTGCCCAGATGTTTCACCGGCCCGGTCTTTGGCTCCTGGCTGTCCAGCGTGACGATGCGCGAAAGAATGGTGGAAATCTGTTGCGGCGTGTAAAACTCGCCCGCTTTCTTGCCCGAACCGGCGGCGAACTGGCCAATCAAATATTCGTAAGCATCGCCCAGCGTGTCCGTGTCCGTGGAAAATTCCGCCAAACCTTTCGCAATCTCCTTGATGATGTCGCACAGCTTTTTGTTTTTGTCCGCGTGCGTTTTGCCGAGTTTTTCCGAGCCAAGATTGATTTCCGAGAAAAGCCCCTGGAACGTGCTCTGGAAAGATTCGTTCTCGATGTATTTGAAACCGTCCCGCAGGGTTTCGAGCAATTCCCCGCTCTGCATGCGCGCCAGGTTCGCGATGCTCGTCCAAAGATGATTCGGCTTGATGACGTAATGCACCTTGCGCCGCATCTGCTTCTCGAAATCGGCAACGTCATTCGGATTATTGGCATACCAAAGCGCCAGCGGCACGCGATTATCTTCGGCGGCCAGTTTGGGATAATCCGGGCCAAGCTCGCGCCGCGCGGCGGCTTCGTAATTGTCCGAGAGATAGCGCAGGAAGAGGAAGGCCAGCATGTAATCGCGGAAATCGTCCGCGTTCATCGCGCCGCGCAATTGATCGGCGATGTTCCAAAGGACTTTGCCCAGGCGTTGTTGGTTTTGTGCGGTCATCGGAATTGAGAATTGAGAATTGGGAACTGAGAAAAAGGGGTGTTCATGGCGCACTTTTCACTTTCTTCACGATAGTAGTGAGGATGGCGATGATCTGGTTGGATTCATCAAGCAGGCTGGCGAGTTGTTTTTCGGGCAGAATATCGGCGGCGGCGAGAAGGCGAATCCAGTAATGGGTTTCCCGGGCTTCCTTAAGCGCAATGGAAACCTTGCAAAGAAAATCCGCCCGGCTTTGTCCACCTTTCGACTCCTGCAAATTCGCGCCGATGGATGTCGCCGCACGCAGAAGCTGATTCGACAACGTGCGTGGCGCACCCGGTAGCCCACGGCCAGAATCGCCTCCAATTTGAACAGCGTCACGCGCCGTTGCACCTCCCGACCGCCTTCCATTTGAACTACCGAGGATTCCTCGGTAGTTGCCTCCCGGCTCAGTTCGCCATCCTCATAGATATTTTTGAGGTGCAAGCCGACGTTGTCCGTGCTCACGTCAAAGAGTTGGGCCATCTCCCGCTGGGTGAGCCAGACGGTCTGGTCCTTGGCGCGGAGCTTGATTTGGCTCTTGCCGTCTTCGGTGGTGTAAAGAATCAAATCGCTCATGGGTTTGGGGCAGGTGCAGGCGCAGATGGGCGGCAATAATCGGGTAATGGATGCGGCGCGCGTTGCTGCAATTCGCGCCAGATGGTTTCACGAATGAATTCCTTGTCCCGGCGCAGGCGTGAATTCCAAAAGCGCAAGACCTTTACGCCGGCCTTTGCCAGCCAGGCATCACGTTCCTCGTCTTTTTTCTTCTGGTCTGGAAAACCGTGTTGTGAACCGTCGAGTTCGATGTTCAAAAACGCTTCAACGCAGAAAAAATCCAGGATGTATCCGCCGAAGGTGTGCT
>DASSNZ010000313.1:0-8995 GCA_035701135.1 Verrucomicrobiia bacterium | reverse complement strand
CCGTCAATCCACCAATAAACCTCCACTTTTTTCGTGCTGATCGGACGGCTCCATTCGTATTGCACCCATTCCGTTCCGGTGCGCGGCCAGTTGCCGTAGGAACCGCGCCGGGAATCGCGCGAACTGCGCGGAGTAAATCCATCGTTCAGCGCGGAAAGGTCCGTGTCGCCGGATGCAAATGAACTGGTCGGCGTGGCGACGACCGCGAGATTTACTTCGGCGGAATTTTGCTGCGCGAATAACGGAAGAACCGAAACGGCCAGAAGTCCGACCAGGGCGAAGCGGAACCAGGAATTGCGAATTTTCATTGGCGAAAAGTTTTTCACTGTTCAAACAATTGGGTTGGTCAATGCGTAAAAGAATAGCGGCGCGCAAACGGAGTTCCAGCACGAAACGCCGTTGCTCCTGCTCAAAATCCACTATCGCCTGTTCAAATTCATCGTTTCGAATCGTGCTTTCAGATTTTGATTTCAGATTTTAATTCCACTCTCGCTCAAATTTTTTGGAACAATTTTTCGTTGCTCTCCTCTCACTGCTGATTAGCGAAATGCGATTGATGAATTAACCCGAACAATTATCCCAAAACGAAGGAATGTGTCATGAAGAAAACTCTTAAATTAATGCCTGTTTTCATTGAGCTTCTTGTAGCCGCAGGTTTGGCCGCGCCCGCCGCTTCGAGCTTTGCGCAAAGCGCCACCGCCACGATTTCCGGCGTGCAGAACGGGGGCATTTTCGATTACACAATTACCCTGAACAACACAGGTGATGTTCCGCTTGAGGGTTTCTGGTATGGCTGGACGACAAGCGGCAACAATTTGCCGTCAATTCCAACCAATCCACAGAATTCTCTTGGATGGGGTAACTCAGTGTTCGGGGGCAATTCAATCATGTATCAGGGCGATTCGGAAAACGCGCTGGCGCCGAACACCTCGGGGATTTTTACTTTCGAGAGCACTTCCACCCCGGCGGAAATCACCACATCGCCTTCCGGCGAATCAGTTGCTTATGTCGGCACAATCAATTTTGGCCAAAACGTTCCGGGCGACAGCACGGCGGTATTTTCTCCGGTGCAGGTGGTTCCAGAACCTTCCTCCCTCGCGTTGATCGCGGCCGGTTCGATCGGCCTGCTCGCCGGTGTTCGGCGCAAGACTCGCCAATAGATAGAATTCTACGCCGATTTCGCAAAAACAGGTACGGCCCGATGCTTTTGGAAAAGTAGTCGGGCCGTATTTTTAAATTCAGATTTCAGAATTTCGGATTTCGATGTTCGATGTTCGATATTCGATGTTTCCGGAATCTTCCAAAACTCCCTTGCCTTTGCGCCGCGCTCGTGAAAGATTTCACAAGCTTTATGGAACATCTTAAATTGCATATTCCGGGACCCGTCGAAGTCAGCGATAAAACCTTCCGCGCGTTTCGCTCACCGATGATCGGCCATCGCAGCCAGGCGTTCAAAGATCTTTACGGGAAAATCCAGCCGCAACTTCAGCAACTTTTTTACACCAAACAATTGGTTTATCTTTCCACGTCATCCGCCTGGGGCATAATGGAAGGCGCGATTCGCAACCTGGTTTCCAAACGCGTTCTCAACTGCATGTGCGGCGCGTTCTCGGACAAATGGTTCGATGTCTCGAAACGCTGCGGCAAAGATGCAGACGCGCTGCAAGTCCCGTGGGGTTCGCCCATTCGCGCCGAGGAAGTGGATAAAAAACTCGCCACCGGCGAATTCGACGCGCTCACGCTCATTCACAACGAAACGTCCACAGGCGTCATGAGTCCGCTCGCGGAAATCGCCGCGCTCAAGAAAAAATATCCCGACGTGATGTTCATCGTGGACGCGGTCAGTTCGTTGACGGCGACGAAAATTGAATTCGACGCGCTCGGCATTGACGTGTTGCTGGCCGGAACGCAAAAAGCCTTTGCGTTGCCGCCCGGACTCGCCGTTTTCGCGTGCTCGCCGGCCGCGCTTGCCAAAGCCGCGACGATCAAGGATCGCGGGTATTATTTTGATTTCCTCGAATTTCAGAAAAACGCGGAGCAGAACATGACGCCCAGCACGCCGAGCATCGGACACGTTTACGCGCTCGCGTCCAAGCTTGAAGATTTCTTTGCCGAAGGATTGGACGCGCGATTTGCCCGCCACTTGAAACTCGCGAAAATGACCCGCGACTGGGCTGCCGGTCACGGCTTCACGCTTTTCCCGGACCCGGGATTTGAATCCGTCACGCTCACCTGCGTCAACAACGGCGCGAAACCCGGCGGAAAAATCGTGGACGTCGCGAAGCTGCAAAAACTCGTGAAAGAGCAGGGGATTCTCATTGACGGCGGCTACGGAAAAATCAAAGGCAAAACGTTCCGTCTCTCGAACATGGGCGACGAAACGGAAGCGACAATGAAACAACTTTACGCCGCGCTGGACAAAGGCCTGGCGCAACTCTGAACGGAAAAAATTCCCGCCGGCGATTCGCGAAAGTGAATCGCCGTTTTTTTGTTCCTCCGCGTTGTGCGTTCAAACTACGCCACGCGTGTGTCCGGCGTTTTCGTTAGAATTTCCCCACCTGAGTTGTTCCGAACGATTGCATCAAATCGGATTCGAGAATTAAAATTTATTTGCAAAACCAAAACGTTTTTGGCTCGCTGTGGGTGTTGGCAACGATTCGTAATTCCTTATGAGAATGGCTCCACAACGCGCGAGTGTGTGGTGGCTTCTGAGCATCTGCACATTGGCGCTTCTCGCGGCTGGCTGCGCTCCAACGTATCCACCATTTCCAGATCAAACGAAGCGAGTTGAGGATCCCGCCAAGGCTAGAATTTATTTGATCCGTCCCAAAAAGTTCTGGGGCGCGGGAGGGTCGCTTCTTTTTTACGGCACGGATCCGGTTGCAACGGGGCCCGTAGTTGGTTCTGCGGGAACAAATCAATTCCGCAGAATCGGCGAGGTCGGCCCGGGTAGTTATATTTGCTGGGAAGAACCGCCTCACGTCTTTTGGCTGGAAGGAGCGGAAGGTGATACCAACAGCATTTATTCCATCAATCTGGCCGCCGGAAATGTTTACTACTTGCGCGGATCCATTCACTCGGGCTGGACAAAAGTTCAATCCCGGGTGAAACGGCTCAACGAGGAAGAGGGCAAGCGCTCTTAAAAAAATGCAAACCACCCAACAGCTATCGCAAGCCTTCCAACCATGAAAATAAAAAATAATTCGCAAACGAAATTTCGCACGCTGACTGTCGCAGCCATCGCGCTGTGCTTTGCCGGTTGCGCGACCACGAAACAAAATTCAGGCGCGTCTGCAAAGAAGAGCCATTTTCCAAAACGATACGTGTCCACCGACGGCCGCGATGTGCGAATCGGAAAAAGTGTGGCCGCCGATGGCGGTTGGGTGTTTCGGGAGCCGCACATGAACAACTGCTGGATCGCGACCAATTTTAACTTCAACGGTTACGATACTCTCTATATCGCTCCCACGCTTTCCACGGCGACCTTTCATGATGACGAGGCGCGTCCACATGAACTTGCCAAGGAAAATCTTGTTATCGAGTTGAACCGCGAACTCGGCTCCAAAAACATTTTTCCGAAAATCGTGACGGACGATTCGCAGATTCCGCCCGGCGCGCACGCGCTTAAATTGGAAAACACAATCGTCGAATATTCGAAAGGCGGCGGCGCGGCACGGTATTGGGTCGGATTATATGGCGGTGGCCAGCCGGTCCTGCGCGTTCGGGGAAAAATGACGGACGGAGATCAAACGGTTTTCACGTACGAAGCCCGGCGAAGCGGCGTATCGGCCGGCGCGCGCACAATTGGCGCTTTCATGAAAGACGAGGACATTCAGCTCGAAGACATTCGCAGCATGTCTTTGGATTTAAGTGATTTCATGGCGGCGATTGCCGGAAAATATCCGGCGAAAAATTGATTTTCCAATAATCACAATCCGCAAACATCGCGCGATGCGAGTGAATTCAACATCCATCGCGCTGGCAAGCGGACAAAATGAACCAGTCCTGATTGCACACCGCGCCCGGATACAAACTCGTTCGCCTGCGCAACGGCGCGTTTTCCGTTCGGTCACTGGCGGACGACGAAACGTTTCATCCAGGAATCGGTCCCGTCGCGGAAGCGGAGGCGTTATATGTCAGGCAACTTCGATTGCCCGAGCGCATTCGCGAAACCGACGGCGAATTTGTCATTTGGGACGTCGGCCTTGGCGCGGCGGCGAATGCGTTGACGGCGATTCGTTTGATTCGCGAAAATTTAACCGGCGCAAATCTTAAAAAGAAACGGCTGCGCGTCGTGAGTTTTGACCGGACCGGCGACGCGTTGAGTTTCGCGCTTCGGCATTCCGCCGAACTGGATTATCTCGCGGGAAATGAAATCGCGCTGAACGAACTGTTGAAAAATCGTTTCGCGCGAATCGAGAGCGCCGCGCTTGAAGTGAACTGGACATTCGAGCTTTGCGATTTTCCGATTCTTCTGTCGCAGCGGCGCGCGGATGAAATTGAAAACACTGAAATCGCGCCGCACGCAATTTTATTTGATCCGCATTCGCCGAAGAAAAATCCCGCGATGTGGACGATTTCCGTTTTTGAAAATTTATTTCACCGGCTGGATTTGCGGCGGCCCTGCGCTCTGGCAGATTTCACGCGCAGCACCATGGCGCGAACGGCGATCTTGCTCGGCGGATTCTACGTCGGAATCGGGCGTCCGTCCGGTTTGAAAGAGGAAACGACCGTCGCTGCCAATCGCATTGAATTGCTTGGCGAACCGTTGGATCGCCGGTGGCTGGAACGCGCGAAACGCTCGGACAGCGCCGAGCCGTTGCGCGAAGCGGTTTATCGCCGCGAGCCGTTATCCGCGGAAACATTGAAATTATTGGAGCGGCATCCGCAATTTTCGCCCGCGGAAAGTCAAATGAAAAAATAGCGGCGCGGGAATCTTGCCAGTTTGCCGGGAACCGCGGCGCGTCACAACGCCGCTTTACACTCCGCCGCACGCGAACTAAAATCGCGCCATGTCTTCCGACTTCGATCCAGAGGATTTTGTGGACAGCGATTTTCAGGCGCGCAAAACGGCCGGCTCGCCGTCCTCCGGCTTTTCCAACCCGCGCGCGCCCACCCGCGAGGAACTGGATTCCAAAGCCATGGAAGCGCAGCAAAAACTCGCCGAACTCAAACGCGCGCAGGAGGAACTGGAACGCGAGCGCGCGACGCTGGAGGAGGCGCGCCGCCGCCGTCGCGAATTCGAAACCGGACGCGAGGAAATGCTCCAGAATCTCACGCGCGGAATCGGCCTGCTCGAAGAAGCCGAATTTGTCGCACGCCGCGACGCCGAGCAAATGGCAAAAGCCATCGTCAGTTTTCGCGACGCGCTCGCCAAGATCGAAGTCATCAACCAGGAAAATTGGTCCGCGGAAAATTTTAATGTCGAACTCACGCGCTCGCTCACCACGATTGAAAACGCGCGAATGGAATGGAACGCCGCGCGATTGAAATTTCCCGTTCTGGCCGGGCAAAATCCGCATCTCGCGGAACAAACCGCCGCGGAAAAAAATGTTTCGGCGGAATCGCCTTTCGCGAATCGCAGTTTCGCGGAACTCTGCAGGCTCGGGCTGGCGTTGACGTGGCCTTTGGCACTTGTGGCGCTGGCCGCGCTCGCGGCGTTTCTCATCGTGCTGTTCCGGCGCTGAACCGTTTTCTCCGGCATGGCTTTGTTCCGAAAAAAAGCTGATCCGATTTCCGACCGCGCCCGCGCGCTCAACGCGGAAATCGCCGCGCTCGAAGCGAAGATAAAAAAACTCGGCGGCCAGGTTCAGGAAAATCCGGCGTCGGCTCCGCGTTTGCGTTCGACCGCCGCGCCGCAGGGAAACAATTCTCCCGCTCCGGAAAATTCCGCTCCGCCTCCGCCCGCTCCGGCGCACGAACCCATTTTCGAACCGGTGGATCAAAACCGTTTGAAAGCGCGCGGCGAAACCGTGAGCACGCCGGAGCATTACAACGAACTGGGCGTCCGCAAATACGATTTGCCCGCCCTGTTGCGACGCTTGCGAAACCAGTTCAGCGGGCCGTCCACGACGAATCCGAAACTCGTGAATTATCTCGCCGCCGGCGGCATTCAGGGACTTCGTCCGATGCGCTACGAAAAGCGCGTGGCGCGCAATCGTTTCATCGCGCTGGTGATTGTTTTATTTTTCACGCTGCTCGGCATCATCGTGGTTTTTCTGAAACACTGACGGGTTTGGGAGTGACTTTTTGCGGGATTCCGAAACAATGGCCGCGATGAAAATCCGGGCGCTGATTTTGTTTCTGGTTTTCCTCGAACTGACCGCGACGGCCTGCATCTGGGATGCGGAAACGCTTTTTCAGGAACGCCGAAAAAGTCCGGATCTGGCGAAGGCAATTCAGGGCGAAACCATTCCCGCGGAAAACCCAAGCCTCCTCCGCGAACGCATAAAAAAACTTGAGGCGAATCGCCGCGAAAATGATCCCGAATGGTGGAACAACCTCGCGGGCGCGTATCTTCGTTTAAACGAACCGGAATCCGCGGCGAAACTTCTGGAACCGGTCATTCAAAAATTTCCGGACAACTACGGCATTCATGCGAATCTTGGGACCGCGTATCATTTGCTCGGCCGTTATGCCGACGCGGAAAAGGAAATCGCGCGCGATCTGGAAATCAATCCCGAAGGGCATTTTGGTTTGGAAAAATATCATCTCGCGCTGTTGCAATATCTGGTTCGCAATCCGGCATATCAATCCAGGCATCTTTACGTGGATGAGTTTACCAGCACATTTTTCAGTTCCGAACACGGCAGGTTTTACTACACCGATGCCAACGAACAGGTATTTAAAACTTTGGCGCAGGACTACGCGAATGCCGACGAAGCCGAAGCGGACTACAAATCATTTTCAAAGACGAATCACGACGAAAGCGGGTTGACCCAAAGGCTTGCGATGGTTGCCGTACTGGACGCTCCGCCTTTTTATCGAAGCAAATGGAATCTGGCGACGAACAGTCATTTTGAGGCCGGCGTGATTTACATGGCGCAAATGAATCCGAAGGAACCGGCGTGCTTTGAAATGCTCGGAATCGCGGCGTGGAGAGAACATCGTTACCATCTGGCGAATTCAGCTTTTGAAAAAGCCATCGCGCTTGGCTCGTTCAAAACCGATTTGCTCAAAAACAAAATTGCCGGAATAAAAGATTACATCCGCCATTCACCGTTTTTCGGAGAAAACACTTCGGCGATTATCGAAGCTTTTCTGATCTTTGTTTTAATTCCGCTTTTGGTAGGTTACTACTTCTACGCAAAACGGCGTGACCGAAGACGCCGCGCCGAAATAAACGCATGAAAAAAACCTCTCCCGTTTCCCGCAGCGGACGATTCGCGTCCGGCCCGGCCGCCGATGTCGCGCAATTTACCGAATCCATTTCTTTCGATTGGCGGCTGTGGAAACACGATATTCTCGGCTCGATGGCGCACGCCACCATGCTTCAAAAAATCGGCGTGCTCACCAGAACCGAACTTGACGCGATCATCAAAGGATTGGATGCCATCGCGAAGGAAATTCAGTCCGGGAAATTTCCGTGGAAACCCGAACTCGAAGACGTCCACATGAACATCGAGGCGGAACTGACGCGGCGCGTTCCCGCCGGCGCGAAACTGCACACCGGACGCTCGCGCAACGATCAGGTCGCGCTCGACATGCGCCTGTGGCTGCGCGATGAAATCACTTCGTTGCTCGGCGAAATTTCCGATCTGCAGCGCGCGCTTGTTTCGCTCGGAGAAAAAAATTCCGATGTGATTATTCCCGGATACACCCACGTGCAGCGCGCGCAACCGGTTTATCTCGCGCATCATTTGCTCGCGTATGTTGAAATGCTCGCGCGCGATTCCGAACGGCTGGGAAATTGTTTTTCGCGCGTGAACGTTTGTCCGCTCGGCAGCGGCGCGATTGCGGGAAGCACGTTGCCGCTGGATCGTCAGGCGGTGGCAAAACTTCTGGACTTCGTCGAATTGAAAACCGGCAAGCCGCGCGTTTCGCAAAATTCCATGGATGCCGTGAGCGACCGGGATTTTGCCGTCGAATTTTGCGCGGACGCCGCGCTCATCGCGGTTCATCTTTCCCGGCTGGCGGAAGATTTGATTTTGTGGGCCGGCGCGGAATTTAATTTCATTAAAATTTCCGACGCCTACACGACCGGATCGTCGTTGATGCCGCAAAAGAAAAATCCGGACATCGCGGAACTGGCGCGCGGCAAATCCGCCCGCGTGATCGGAAATCTCGTTTCGCTGCTGACGCTGCTGAAGGGATTGCCGATGACCTACAATCGCGATTTGCAGGAGGACAAGGAACGATTGTTCGATTCCGCCGATACGATTCGAGCGACGGTTCGCATTGTGGCTGCGATGCTGCGAAATACAGAAATCAACCGTGCCGCGTGCGCCGCCGCCGCGAGCGATCCGGCGTTACTGGCGACCGATCTGGCGGATTATCTCGTGAAAAAAGGAATGCCGTTTCGCCAGGCGCATCATGCCGTCGGCGCGGTCGTGGCGCTGGCGGAAAAATCCGGCAAACCGCTGGATCAACTCACGCTCGCGGAATTGAAATCCGTGGACAAAAATTTTGCGGAAGACGCGCGGGATGTTTTTGATTTGAAAAAAGCCATGGCGCGGCGAACGCTTACAGGCGCGCCGGGAACGAAGGAAATTGAAAAGCAATTGGCGCGATGGCGGAAACGATTTTCCTGACGGCAAAATTCCGCTCTTTCACAAAGAGGAAATAATTCAAAATTAGCTTCCGACAGGCGTTGCAAATTGAATTCCGAATATTCTGTTCATCCTGTCTAAATCCATTTCATTCGGCGACGACCCTGTAGAACCACACATTTGTGAGGGCTGGCGGCGAGTGGGAATTGGAACATCATTGGAGCGAAAACCTGAACACCTCAATGATGAAATTCATTCGCTCTGCCGCCATTGTCTTCGCCGTCCTC
>DASSNZ010000312.1:0-3271 GCA_035701135.1 Verrucomicrobiia bacterium | reverse complement strand
GGATTTAACACGGATTGGGAAAGTTAGTTTCATGATTTCGGCAAAAACTTGGTTGAAAAATAATCTGTGAAAATTTGTGTAATCCGTGTCTATTCCGATTCCGTGTTTCATAAGATGACGCGCTTCCATTCTAATGAATCGCTTCCGAAATTTACGAGCAATCCGAGTCGCAGCCTTGACGCGGCCAGATAATTCAATACTTGTTTGACATGCCCATCCGTCAATCGCTCAACCGCTTTTGCTTCAAATAATATTTTGTCCAAAACAACAAAATCCGCCCGGTAAAGATGTGGAAGAATCACACCTTTATATTGGATTTCAAATCCCTTTTCGCGACTAAACGGAACACTCGCGCGGGTCAGTTCCACAACGAACGCATCCTTGTAAATGATTTCATCGTGGCCCTTCCCCAGTTCACGATGAATTTCCATGCACAGTCCGATCAACTGATGTGTTTCGTCTCGATATAAAAGCTCGGACATAATTTCACTGACAGGCAAAACTTCGTTGAAAAGTAATCTGTGAAAATCCGTGTAATCCGTGTAAAAAAACCTTGGACACGGATTTCACGGATTTAACACGGATTGGGAAAGTGAGGTTCATGATTTCAGCAAAAACTTTGTTGAAAAATAATCGGTGAAAATCCGTGTAATCCGTGTAAAAAATTTCATTTTGTGTCTCATTGCGCCTGCGGCTGGTAACCGACGATGTTCAGAAAAATTTTTTCGAGATCGGTGTTGTATTTCTGCATCAGATCCGAAACCCGTCCTTCGACCTTCAATTCGCCGCGATGAATAATCGCCACGCGATCGCAAATCGTTTCCACTTCGCCAAGTTCGTGTGATGAAAAGAAAATCGTTTTGCCTTCGTCTTTGAGCCGTTGAATAATTTCGCGCACTTTCATTCGCCCGAGCGGATCCAGGCCGCTCGTCGGTTCGTCAAGAACCAGCAGATCGGGATTGTTGATCAGCGCCTGCGCGAGTCCGACGCGCTGTTGCATTCCTTTGGAGTAAGATTTGATGGGGCGTTTGCGGGCGTGCTCCAGTTCCACCAGTTTCATCAGCATGTCAATGCGCCTGTCGGTTTCCGCGCGCGGGATTTTAAAAATCTTCGCGTAGAACCGGAGAATTTCCTCCGCCGTCAGAAATTTGTAATAGTACGTCAGCTCCGGCAAATAACCAATCCGCTGCCGCGCGATGGCTTCGCGGACATCAATGTCAAAAATGTAAGCCGCGCCGCTCGTGGGCGCGCGAAATCCAAGCAGGACCTGCATCGTGCTGGTTTTTCCCGCGCCGTTTGGCCCGAGAAAACCGAAGACCTCTCCCGCGCGAACTTCGAGATTGAGCTTGTTGACGGCGAGCGTGGCGTTTTGTCCCAGACCGCGTTTCGGGTATTCCACAACGAGGTCTTTGATTCTGATGACTGCGACGGATTTTTCGTTCCGTTGTTTTCCATCCACGACAGCAGTTTCGACATTCATTGATAAGCCATTGTCTCTTGATTTTTAGCGCGCCTGTTTGTCGGCGCAAGTAATTGTTTGTCAGCGTAACTCGTGCCGGGTTCATTTCTAAACGACAAAAAATGCAAAAACGTTTTCGCCGTTGATTTGGATGAACTTTTTTTGCGAACGTTCAATCGTGTTTAACGCAATTCGCTCAGTTCATTTCATCGGCATCTGCGGCACCGCCATGGCTTCCGCGGCGGCGGCGATGCAGGAAAAAGGTTTTGAAGTCACCGGCTCGGACCAGAATGTTTATCCGCCGATGTCCACGTTTCTCGCCGGACGAAAAATCGAAGTGACGAACGGATTCGCGGAACACAATCTCGCGCACAAACCCGATCTGGTCGTCATCGGCAACGCGATTTCCCGCGGAAATCCCGAAGCGGAATTTGTGCTCGACCACAGGCTGCGCTATTGCTCGCTGCCGGAATTGCTCAAGGAATTTTTTATTCGCGGCAAACGTTCCATTGTCGTCGCCGGCACGCACGGGAAAACCACGACGACTTCGTTGCTCACCTGGGTTTTTGAGCACAACGGATTGAATCCCGGTTATCTCATCGGCGGAATTCCTAACAACCTTTCGCAAGGCGCGCGTTTCACGGACAGCCAATGGTTCATCATCGAAGGCGATGAATACGACACCGCGTTTTTCGACAAACGCAGCAAATTCGTTCATTACCTTCCGGAAATCGCCGTTCTCAACAATCTCGAATTCGATCACGCCGATATTTTTGAAAATCTTGACGCGATCAAAAAATCGTTTTCGCATTTGATCCGCCTGGTTCCGCGAAACGGATTGTTGCTGGCGAACGGCGACGACCCGAATCTTGAGCCGTTGCTCAACGTGACGCATTGTTCGGTGAAACGTTTCGGGATTGGCGCGAATAATTCCGTTCAGGCATTCAATTTGAAATTCGGCCCGACGGCGACGGAATTTGAAATTCCCAGTTTCAAATTCCATTTGAATCTCGTTGGCGAACTCAACGCCCGCAACGCGCTTGCCGTCGTCGCCTGCGCGAAACATTGCGGGCTTTCCAACAAACAAATTCAGTCGGCGTTCGATACATTTAAAGGAATCAAACGCCGGATGGAAATTCGCGGCGTCGCCGGCGGCGTGACCATCATTGACGATTTCGGCCATCATCCGACGGCGATCCGTGAAACGCTTCGCGCGTTGCGAATCAAATATCCGCAGCAAAAACTCTGGGCGATTTTCGAGCCGCGCAGCAACACCACGCGCCGAAATGTTTTTCAGGAAGAACTGGTTTCCGCGTTTGCCGATGCGGACGCGGTGGTCATTTCGCAAATCGCGCGCCTGGAACAAATCGCATCCGATGCGCGATTGAATCCGGAAAAGTTGATGCGGGATTTGAAAAGTTCGGGAAAAATTTCGGCGTATTTGCCGGACGCGGATTCGATTGTCGCGGACGTTTCAAAAAATGTCCAGGGCGGCGACATCGTTTGCGTTTTCAGTAACGGCGGCTTTGGCGGAATTCATGGAAAACTGTTGGACCGGCTGGCGCGACGATAAAACGGCTTTCCGATTTTGTTCGGCAGTTTTTGGAATGCAAAGCGAAGATTGACACGTTTGGGGCGTCTTTCTACTTTCTGAACGCAAAGATTCCGCGCTTTGCCCCGAATGAAAAATTCGGGGATTTTTATTGCCACGGCGCGGGTGCGTTTTGCCCATTTGACGGCTCAACGATTTAACGGTTTAACAAACATGGCCAACACAATTCTAGTCGGCGCCCAGTGGGGCGATGAAGGCAA
>DASSNZ010000311.1:0-11386 GCA_035701135.1 Verrucomicrobiia bacterium | reverse complement strand
GTTCCTGAGCCAAGTGTTGGTGTGTTGTTTGTTCTCGGCGCGCTCACATTTTCGTTTTGGCAGAAGAAAAGGAGAAAAGCATGAACATGGAATTTTAACAGCAGGAAAAAGAAACGGAGATATTCAGCGTAAAGTTCGTCGTTAGCAGCCCGATTCTCCCTTCCCTCCGTTGCCTTCTGTTCAACCGTCCGGAGCGATACTTTATGATTCGTTTGGAACCAGCTTCGCAATTTGAACCAGAATTTTTTCAAGCCGCGCGTAGTAATCGGATTCGTTCATTTCGGATTTTCGCGAGCGCAGCGCGCTGAGTTCCTGTTCCAGTTCATCCCGCCGCGTGCGAAGTTCGGGAGAAAGTTCACGCTCCGCTTCGCCGCGAACCAGATTCATCTGATGCGCGCGAACGCCGTCCACCGATTTTCCGTCCGCGGCGGATTTGACCGCGCGCGCGCCGCGAAACCAATCCGCCGGCGTGCCGAGTCCGTCGCCGTTGTCATCGAGCAACGCGTGCTCCGTCGCGAGCCGTCCGTCGTCCTTGTAAAATTCGTCCACCTGCCGCGAAGCCATCAAATAGGCTTCCAGAAGCGAGGTTTGTCCGTCCTTGTCCAGATCGGCGGCGGGATCGGCGATGGCCCGCGCGAGATAACCGCCGAATCGCGTGGCGTTCACTTCGTAGCCGCTGCGCGTCGCGGTAATCACAACACGCCCGGGCGCGGAAAGCGCGTGGAGAAGCGGCCCGCTCGCCGACGCGCAATCAATGATCGCGAGCGGACGCCTGCAAGGTTTTAATGTGGCCGCGAGTTCCTCCGCTGAAATATCCGGCCCGCGCAAATTGAATTTCGCGGCGCGCCCGTCGAATGTTCCGTGGCCGAGAAAAACCAGCCACAATTCGCCGCTCGCGCGGTACACCTCGTTTGTCAGCGTGGCCAGCAATTGCGTTTTGTCATTCAAAGAATTTTCCGCGTTTGTTCCGATGACGACGCATTGAACTCCGCCTTTCGCCGCGGCTTTTTCCCACAAGTCCGCCGAAGCCGAAAAGCGTTCGCCGTATTCCGGTTCGCCCGCCGCTCCGATGACGAGAACCAATGTGCGTTGGTCGTTTGCGCCCGCCGCCAAGGCGCGAATTGGCAAAGCAAGCAACAGAAGAAAACAGAGGAAACGGAGACTCATGCTCGCTCGCATCTTTGTTTTCTCCGTTTGCTTCAGTTCCATTTTCACGGCAATCCTTTCCAGCGGCGGATTCCCCATTCCGCGACAAAACAGCCGATGACGAACAGAAAAACCAGCGGCTTGTTCCATAAAGGATCGCTCCACGGTTCGGTAATCGGCGCGCGATGTTTTGGCAGATCGCGAACAAATTTTTCCAGATCATTCATTGAAACAATTTCTCCGCCGGTTTTCCGCGCAATCGTTTCCAAAAGCAATCTGTTAGGCACAAGCGAGCGAAATTCCGCCGCCGCCGGATCCGACGCCCAGCCGGTCGCGGCGCGTCCGGCGATCGTTCCATCGCTCGCCAGAACCGTCGCCTCCGCCGAATACGCGCCTGTGTTCCGCGCGATGAAAGTCGCTTCGTACGTGCCGGGTTCGTTCAACATCGGTTCGGCGGTCAATTGAACCGAGTTCGTTTCGGAAACCATTTTCGGCGTCGGACCGTTTTGCGAGGATTGCGCGACGGAACGGATTTTCACGCGCACGGTTGCGTTGTCCAGCGGCTGAAATGTTTTATCGTGCGTTTTGATTATCAGCCGGATTTCATCGGGATCGTTGGATGATTTCGCCTGAACGGAAATTTGTTTTGGCACGTCCGAAACCAGCCAGCGCACGAGCTGACGCCAGGATTTTCCGAGGTCCTTTTGCGTTTCCGCGTCGCGCATTCCCCAGAGCCAAAGGTCGCCGATCATCAACGCGCCGACGCGGCCAAATCCAAACCGTTGAACCGCCAGCGCGGGAAAAGTCTGGCCGTTCTCGTCGGAAACCGTAGCCAGAACGCTTGCACCGGGTTTGATTTCCCGCGTCGGATTGAGAACGTCGAACTCCGGCATCGCCGCCAGCCGCGCGGTTTCCTCCGCTTCCGTCCGGCGCAGCCGCGTCCACGGTTGCAGCCAGCCGTCGCGCGTCAGCGTGAGCTTGAATTTCGACGGCAGCCGCGCGGCGGTTTCCCGGTCCAAATAAACCGGCAGCATCGAGCCGATCACCGTTCCCGCGTAATCGCCTTCGCGAAAAGATTCCGTGCCGCCTAACATTAAAAATCCGCCGCCGCGCTCGGAAACAAATCGCTGCAACAATGCCATCTGGTCGTGCGAAAAAAATTCGGCCTCCACGTCGTCGAGAATCACCGCGGAATATTGAAAGAGTTCCTCCGCCGTTTTCGGAAATCCGCCGCGCAATTCCATTTCGTCTCTCGTGTTCAGGCGCACGAGCACCGGCTGATCGTAACGCGCGGTTTCCTCGTCGTTGTGGCCGAAACCGCGAAAGAGCGGATTGCTCGATTCACCGGCGCGTCCTTTGAATTGAAATTTCGGCTCGCGCCGCGCCACGCGAATCAGCGAAACCATCTGCACCTGCGGATCGTCCTGAATCGCGCGATTCAGAAATTTGTATTCCCAGTTTGGCCGGCCGCTCACGTAAAGAACACGAAACGGTTCCTGGCCGCGATCCACGACAATCATCTGCTGATTATTGACGAGCGTCGCTTCGCTGGAAGTTCCGTTTTTTGCGTCATCGTTTGCGCGCGTTTCCAATTGATAAAAATGAAGGCCCGGTTTTGCCGGCTGAATCTGAAATCGAAAATTCAAGTCTCCCGATTTCCCGGCGCGTTGCGTGGATTGCGCGACGATATTGGAGCTTGTCGAAATCCGGAAATTGTCCGCGGCGGAATTGGTTCCTTGATTTGCGCCCGTGGCGATTTCCGTCAGGCGCGCCGAAATTTCCGAACCGTCAAAACCGCTTTCGCCGACCTGCGCCTGAATCGTCACCGGCGCGTCCTCAAACGAAGTCTGGCTCACGCCGATTTTTTTGATCGAGAGATCGCGCGGCTCGTCGTCGCTTCCGACAACAACCGGGTAAATCGGCGGCGCGCCATCCAGCGCGGGAATTTCTCCGGAAAAATCCGTTGCGTTTCCGTCGGTAAATAGAAGAACGCCCGCGACCGGCTGGCCGCGCCAGCGTTCCGTCGCGGTGCGCAGCGCGGAAATCAGCGAAGACGCGCGGCCATCGAAATTCAGTTCCGCGAAATTCGGCACGTTTTGCAAACGCGAGTCGAATTCATAACGGCGCACCTGGAAATTTTCCGCAAGCGCGGATTGCCAGCCGTCCGGACGCGTCAGATTTTCACGCAACATTTCGCCGCGCGATTTCCCGGCGCCGGCATCTTTGATTCGTAATCCTTCGCTGTTGTCCGCGATCAGCGCGAAAACATTCGCGCCGGGCCGCGCGCGTTGTCCGACGCGCAATGGATCGAGCAGGCAAAGCGCCAGCGCGACGATGCCGGTGAATTTCAGCAAACCACAACCGAGCCGCACGCGACGGTTGGCCGCGCCGCGCCGTCCCGACCAGGCGAGCGCCAGCGCGAGAACAATCGCCGCAGCCAGCGCGGGCCAGAACCAGTCGCGACTCGAAAAAACAATGGCGGCGGATTCGATCACTTCGCGCTCCCCAGCGTTTCGTAATATTTTCGCACCAGCTCGGAATATTTTTCGGGAACCGGATCGCGGTCGAGCGGAACGAGCGAATTCGCGTTTTCGCGACGCGCCAGTTCCTCGCGCAACCAGAAACGCACTTGCGTGAGCGGCGTCAAAATCTGGTCCTGCAAAACCTCGGAGCGCGGCAGCCGCGCGCCCTGGCGGAATTCCGAGCGATACGTCGCCACCCGTTCGCGGACGGTCGCAAGCTGATTTCGCAAATCCTCGGAATCCAGCACGCGCTCGACGTCACGCATCCGGTCCGACCAATCCACAAAACCGTTTCCGGTAATCGGCCCGCCGTTGTTCGATCCGCCCGCGCCGCCGCCGCGCCCGAGTTGCTCGACGAATTCACGCAAAAAATTTTCGCCGCCGCCATTCTGCGCGGTTTGTGTTCCGTCGCGATTTCCGTTCTGCGCGCTGCCGCTATTTGCCGAGCCGTTTTGCGCCGGCGTGGAATTGGAATTGTTGTTCGCAATTCCGCGTTCAGAATTGTTTTCGGGCCGGCCATTTTCGCCGTTGCGATTTCCATTCCGATTTTGCGCGGGGGAATTCCCGCCGGGCTGTTCGCTGCCGCGCGGCGTATTTTCCCTTTGCCGTTGTTCAGAATTATTCGAAGCGATTTGCGTTTCGTTTGTATCTCCCGGCGCTGCGACCGCGACGCGATTTGTGTTTGCAACACGATTTTGCGATTCAGCGGGCGCGGACAATTGCGCGAGTTGATTTGAATTTGAATTTGCGATGCCTGGCGCGTTGGTTTGCCCGCCGGCGATTTCGCTTTGAATCTGTTGCTCGAGATTATCCAGTTCGCGTTGCGCGTAACGGAGCGATTCCGTTTCGCTGCCGAGAACGCTTTCGGCGGCGCGCTCGACGCTTCGCCGGATTTGATTGATGTTCGTGCCGGCGGCGCGTCCGGCTTCGGCGGCCTGCGGGAGAAATCCGCGTTCGGCCAGTTGCGCGCTCATGTCCAGCAAATTTCCGGTGCGCGCCTGATCGGCGCGGCGCAACGTGTCGTAAAGCTGGCGGGACAAAAGTGGCTCGGCGTTTTCGGATTGCTCCGTGACGGCGCGCATGTTGGAAAGAAGATTCGTCAAACCGGTTTGCTGGCGCGCGAGTTCGTCCGCCAGTTTTTGTTGCTCGGCGGAAGTGTCGAGCGATTTCTGATTTCCATTTTCCATTGAATCCAATTTGCGCGTGATTTCGTCCTGCTTTTGCGCGAGTTCGCGCGCCTGAGATCTCATCTGCCGCATCTGCTCGGAAAACTGGCTCGCGCTTTGTTGACGAAAATTATCGCGCATGGTTTGCATGTTTTGCTGCGCGCGTGTGCCGGCGGCGAGCGCCTGGGACGGAGATTGATTTTCCATTTCACGCGCGGCGCGCTCCATTTCCGAGCGCGTCCGGTCCAACTGCTGACGCGCCTGCGCCGTTTCATTCGCGTCTGGGGATTGGTCCATCTGCTGTCGCAATTCGTCGAGATTTGCGAGCATCTGACGCTCTTCATCGCGCAAGCGTTTTAATTCGCGCTGGATTTCATCGCGCTCTTTCTCCGTTTGCGCGGCCTGCAACGAAGTTTGCAGTTCGCGCAAACGATCATTCAAATCCTGCTGACGCTGCGCAAGTTCCTTCAAGCGATCCGCTGTTTTTGAACGTTCGCGCTGCTGTTGCGTCGGAGCGGATTCCGCCTGGCGCTCGGTTTCGTAACGGTTTTCCTCGCGCGTCATTTGCAATTGATCCAATTGACGCTGATTCGGCTGGCCCGCGCTGTTTCCGCTCTGGCCGCGATTTCTCGATTGGTTCACGCGAAATTCGCGCGGCGCCAGTTTCAACAAAGCCTGATAAGCCGCCTGTTGCGCGGCGAGCGCGGCGGACAATTTCTCCGGCGAATGGCGCGCTTCTTCGAGCGCTTTTTGCGCCTGTTCCATTTGCTTGATTGCCGTTTCCAGCGCAACGCGGTCGTTAGGATTTCCGCCGCGCTCCAGCATTTGCTTCGCTTGTTCCAACGATTGCTCCTGCGCTTCGCGAATCACCGCCATGTCCGAAGTGAAATCGCCGGTGGATTTCGCTACCCCCAAAGCGTTTTGCGAAAACGCGCATTCCTGCGTGAAGAAAATGGCGGCGGAAAAAAACGCCGCGCCCGCGAACATTTTAAAAATGGTTTTCATGGCATCCGGCCAATGGCCGCGCCTCCTTTCTCTTGCTGAAGCTTCCAGGTCGCAATGACGATTTGCTTTTGCCGTTCGGCGAGTTGAGTGCGTTGATCGCCTTGCTGGTTTTGTCCCTGGCCCTGATTTCCGCCGGCATCGGCCCCGGCCTGGTCGCGCCGAAAAATTTCATCGAACGGGCGCACTTCGGCGAAATACATATCGCCAAAGGTTCGTCGCGGCTGACCGTCCGGCGCGTAATCCTCCGCCCACGCGAAATAACAAACAACCTGGTCCACGTCCACGCCGAGTTTTTCCAGCGAAATCATCCGGCTGAATTCGCGTTTCTGGCCGGCCGGAGCATCTTTGCCCAGTTCGAGAAGTTGCGGTTCCTGCCCGGCGACGCCGAATCCGATTCCGTATTTCAACAATCCGAAATCATCCGAAGCTTCGGCCTGAAGCTGCAATTCCTCCAGGCGCGAAACACGTTGGTCGCCGCGCGGAAAAACAATTTTCAATTCCGGCCTGCGATCCGGCAGCGCCTGAAAGAAAAATTCGGAGCGGAATTTATTTTTGCGTCCTTCCGCGTCGGTCAATTCCAGCGCGTAACGTCCGCTGTTCGTCAAAACGAAGTCGTTCAGCAACGCGACGCCGTTGCTTTGAAGCGTCAGGGAAATTTCGCCATTGGTGGAAACCAGCCGGGCGCGCACGACGGGTTTGTTCAGTTGAAACGTGTAATCGAGCCGCGTGCCTTCCACCGCGCTGACGCGCAGCGTGTCGCGAATCGTTTTGTTCGTCAGTCCGGTGTACGCGGGAAAACTCAGGTGCGCGTCCGCGCGGGCCAGCGCCGGAAAATCAAAAACGCCGATTTTGTAATCGCGCGTTTTTCGTCCGCCGTATTCGACGTGATAACGCGTGTTCTCCGTGACTTCGGCGAGGCTCGCGCCGAAAACCGGATCGGCGAGATGACGTTCAAGCGCAACGCGATTGGTTTTTCCGGAATCGGAAACGAGAACGAGCGTCGCTTCGGCTGGCGGCGTTTTCCCAAATCGCGCGGAAATCACAACGCCGGAGCCGCGCTCGATTTGTGTGTCGCCGGGCGAAACCGTGATTTCTTTCGCAATTTCCGCGCGCGACGATGGACGTTTGGCGTTTGGCGAAACCAGCAACAGCGCAATGACGAATGCGGCAAATGCGAGTGCGTGTCCGGCTTTGGCGGCGGACAATTTTCGTTCGATGTTTAAGCGAAACAAAATCCGGCGCGGATGCGTGAGAAAGGTTTCAATCACGCGCAGTTGCAGAAAATGAAATTTTCCGGATTCCGATTCGGGCTGTTGTTCCGCCGCCGTGGAAACGAGATGACGCAGTTCGGGAAAATCGCGTTCCAGCATCGCGATCAATTCCTGAAAATCCGCGCGCCGCCGGCTTTCGCGAATCCAAACAATCGCCGCCGCGAAAATCCCGCCCGCCAAAGTGAGCCACCACAGAAAGGTAAAATTCCACGACAGGAAAAAACGAAGCCCGAAAAGCGCCAGAAAAATCACCGCCGCGCCCGCCCAGCAGAACGCGAGCGAACGCAAGAGCCGCGCCCGGCGAAACGCCGAGTTCAGCCGATTCAATTCGCGTTGCAGGCGTCGTTCCATCATGCCGCCACCTCGATTTTTTCCGCGCGGCGGGAAATCCGTCCGCTCAGGAGAATTTCTCCGAACGTAATCGCGAGCGCGGCGGCAATCAACCAGCGCCAAAGCTTTTGGCGATTTTCCAGATCCGCGTTTTGCAATCGCGTTTCCCGCTCGCGAATTTGCGCCGCGGAAAGCTCCGGCGCGGATTGCAATGGAACGCCGAGGCGCGCCAGGTCATCCGGGGAAAATGGCGCGACGCGGCTTTCGTCCAGCGGAAGATTCACCGCGAATCGCTGTTCGCTTCCGCCAAACGTCGCGACGTAAATTCCCGGCGTTTCCGTTTTTGTAAAAGCCGCGCCGGCGGGAAGTGTTTCCGTTTTTCCATTCGCGCGCCATTCCACGGAACCATTTCCCGCGAGCGCGGGCGAGGGGATGGAATCGCCCGTCGAGAATTGGAATCGCGCGGTCGAGGTCGCGCCGCTCCAGTCCAGCACCGTTTGCATCAGCGGCGGAAATTTGCTCGAAACGGCAAGCTGGCTGTCTGCGGGATTCCAGCCCGAGGCCAGCGCGAGCAGACGGCCTTTGCCAATTTTCAATTCCGCAAGCGCGGGCGAGTCGTCGTCGAATTTGGCCAAAACTTTCGCATTCGCGGCGGCTGGAATTTCCCATCGGCGATGTTTCCAAAAATGAATCGCCGTGAAATCGCTGAAGCGCGGGTCGGCAAACGGCGCGAACAGCGGATGCGTGAAATCAATGTTACCGAGCAGCGCGTAATTTCCATCAGCTTCGGTCAGTTGTATGTCAGGCAATCCGGCAAGTCTGCCGAGCGTTTGCGACATCGCCGCGCTCGTCAAAACGATCAGCGCGCTTTTGCCTTGCGCAAGCCAGTCGCGAACGGCGGCGATTTCTTCCGCGCTCAGATTTTTCGGAATGACGGCGAACGCGGATTTTTTCAGCAACCCGGAAAAATCGGACGTATTCGTCGGAGAGACCAGGCGCACCTGGCGTCCGGGCGTGTCTGGAAAAACGCGTTGCAAATAAAAACGCAAACCCGAAGGATCATCCGCCGGTTCGGAACCGAGATAAGCGATGGTGACGCGGCTCGCCTCGGGCCGCGCGAACCACGCGATGTTGTCGAAGGTTTCCGAATCGCCGGAAAGTTGAAGCTGCGCCTGAGTGAGGCTCGCCGGAATTTTCGGCGCGGTGAAAGTGCGGACCTGGCCGGGCGGCACGTAGATTTCCATTGAATCGCCGACGTTGCGGTTTTCGGAAATCCAATTGACGCGAAATTTTTCCGTTTGGGAATCACGCGCGCTGGCGACGCGAATGCGCGGCGCGCCATCGGAAATTGCGGCGGCGTTTGGAATTTCCAGACCGGCGTTGGTCGCGCGTTTTGATTTCACCGGTTCCAGTTTCACGCGAACACCGCGCGGCCATTCGTATCCCTGCAAGCCGTCCAGTTTCGCGCCTTCCTGCATGTCGCTGATAAAAACGATTTCGCGTCGGCCCGGCGTTTTTCCATTGTCGGATTCGGCGAGCAATTGTTCGGCGGCGCTCGTCAGCGCGAGTCCGAGGCGTGTTCCCATCCAGCCCGGCGAAATCGCGGCCAATCGTTCGCGGGCAAGAGCGGCGCGTTCATTCACCGGCCACGACGACCATTCGCTGAAATTGACAACCGCGCGCGGTTGACGGTCGAAAGTCATCAACGCGATTTGGTCGCCGGGCGCGGCGTTCGCGAAATAATTTTCCGCGAGCGAAACGGCATTTTCCCAAACGCCCGCGCGTTTCATGCTGGCGCTTGTGTCCACGAGCAGGATTGTCTGGTGATCGCTTGTCGTCGCGACAGGCGGCGGAGTTTTGCTCGCGAAAAACGGACGCGCAAACGCGAAGGCGAGCAGCAGCAGGCAAAGGCAGCGCAGCAACAGAAGCCAGAAATGTTCGAGCTTGCGGCGGCGCGTCATTTTCGGCGGCGTCGGCCGCAAAAACATGATCGAACTGAACGGAATTCGTTCCCGCGCCGCGCGGCGAATCAAATGAAAAAGAACCGGACCGGCGATGGCCGCCGCGCCGAGCAAAAACCATGGAACGAGAAAATTCATGGCGACGGCGCAAATTGATTTTGCCGCCAAACCCGTTTGCTCCGGCTATTTCTGCGGCGAAGAAAATCCAGCAGCGCGGTTTCCAACGGCTGCGTTGTCACGAGCCGGTGAAAGGCGACGCCGAGTTTGCGGCAGGCATTTTCGATCTGTTGATTGTGTTCGTTGAGCCGTCGCAGGTATTCCGGGCGCAACGCTTCCGGATCGAGATAAACTTCGCGTTCGGTTTCGGCATCCTGAAAAAGCGTGGCCTGATGAAACTCGAACGCGATTTCATTCGGATCGAGAATTTGAAACAAAATGATTTCGTGACCGGCGGCGGCGAGGCGGCCCAGTTCGGATTCCAGCGCATCCACCGGCGCGAGCAAATCGGAAATGAGAACGATCAAACCGCGTTTTCGGATGAGTTCGGCGGCGCGGCGAAACGGTTCCGCAAGCGCGGTTTCTTTTCCTCCGTTGGGTTGTTCGAGCGCGAGCATGAGCTGACGCAAATGGCCGTGCCGATGACGCGCGGGGAGATAATCGCGCACGCGTTCGTCGAACGTGATCAAACCCGCCGCATCGCCCTGGCTGTTCAGAAACCACGCGAGCGTCGCCGCGAGCGTGCGGGCGTAATCCGCTTTGGAGTATCCGGCGGAGCCGTACGACATGGAACGGCTTTGATCGAGCAACAGATGACAGCGCAGGTTGGTTTCGTCCTCGAATTTTTTCAGGTAATAACGATCCGACCGCGCGTATAAACGCCAGTCCAGATAACGCGTGTCATCGCCCGGTGAATATTGGCGATATTCGGTGAATTCGACCGAAAATCCGTGATACGGACTGCGATGCAAACCGTTCCAAAATCCCTCAACGACCACGCGCGCGCGAAGTTCCAGATTACGAATCGCCATGAGCGCTTTCGGATCGGCGAAAGTTTCCTCGCGACGACCCGGGGATGAAGTGATGGACGGCGGAGAAGGCATAGATTAAAAAAATCCGAAATCCGAAAACCGAAATCCGAAACAAATCCGAATTTCGAAATCCGAGAGGCTGATAGGCGGTTGCAAGCTGCCGGATTTTCGGCATTCGGATTTCGAGCTTCTTTCGGATTTCGGATTTCGGGTTTCGGATTTCATCACATTTCCTTCACTGTTTCCAACAGCCGCTGAATAATCGTTTCGACATTCGCGCCTTCTGCTTCGGCGCGGTAATTCACGAGAATGCGATGGCGCAGCGCGGGCGCGGCAAGTTCCCGGATATCCTCGGGCAAAACATGTGTCCGCCCGCGCAACAAGGCGCGCGCTTTCGCGCCAAGAACCAGAAACTGGCAGGCGCGCGTTCCGGCGCCCCAGGCAACCCAATCATTGACGAACGCGGGCGCGCTGCGTTGTCGCGGACGCGACGCGGCGGCGAGACGAACTGCGTATCGAACGATTTCGCGCGAAATTGGAACCTGTCGGACGAGTTCCTGAAATCGCAAAATATCTTCGCCGGTGAACAGCGGTTCAATGTTCGCAGGGCGGCGCGATGTCGTTTGTTGCACGACGGAAATTTCGTCGTCCTCCGGCAGATAATTGATCACGACATTAAACATGAACCGATCCAGTTGCGCTTCGGGCAGCGGATACGTGCCTTCCATTTCAATTGGATTTTGCGTTGCCAGCACAAAAAACGGTTCGGGCAAAGCATGGCGAAAACCGGCGGCGGTGACCTGATGTTCCTGCATCGCTTCGAGCAGCGCGGATTGCGTTTTCGGCGGTGTGCGGTTGATTTCATCCGCGAGAATCATGTTCGCGAAAATCGGGCCTTTCACAAAAGCGAGCCGACGACCGGATTCCGTTTCGGAAAGAATTTCCGTTCCCGTGATG
>DASSNZ010000310.1:0-6252 GCA_035701135.1 Verrucomicrobiia bacterium | reverse complement strand
TCAGTAATGATACGATGGTCGAAATCCCCAACGTGGCCGGAATGGTGACCGATTCGTTGATCAAAATCGAAACGGCCGCACGGCGAAAACAACTTCCCATAACGGTTGCGCAGACGCGTCCAGAATTGGACGACACATTTTTCGTGAATATCATCGGTCGCGGTTATCCTTCGCCGACCAATCGTTTTCGGTGGTGTACGGAACGGATGAAGATTGACCCGACATCCCGCTACATTCGAAATTTGGTGGAATCAAATGGCGAAGTGATCATTTTGCTGGGTGCCCGCAAATCCGAGAGCGCGTCTCGATCACAGGCGTTGGCGAACCGCGAAATTACCGGCAGCCGCCTGCGAACCCACTCGACACTTCCGCGATGTCTCGTTTCAACGCCGATTGAAGACTGGTCCACGAATGATGTCTGGGCGTACCTTTTCCAGGTTCCATCGCCTTGGGGCGGCAATAATCGAGCGCTTTTTGGTTTGTATAAACAAGCTGAAGGTGGTGAATGCCCTTTGGTGGTGGATCAATCCACGCCATCGTGTGGCAACTCCCGTTTCGGATGTTGGACCTGCACGGTTGTTGAAACCGATAAAGCGATGAAAGGCTTTATTGATTCGGGCGACGAAAAACTCGAACCTCTTCTTGAATTCCGCGACTGGCTTAAAAATGCGCGCGAAAAACGCGAGTGGAGGGAACGTTCACGCAAAAATGGCGTGGCAAAACTTTCCAATGGCGAAGATGCGTGGGGACCGTTTACGATGGAAGCTCGCCAATCAATTCTGCGTCGATTGCTGGAGACGGAGATGGAAACAGATATGCGGCTGATTTCAGTGGACGAATTGCTCTACATTCAACGCCTCTGGCAACAAGGTGACCGGTTTGGCAGCGACACGGATTTTTCGGTGAGTCGGATTCTGCAAGAAGTGAAAGGAACGCTTATGGATGGTTACGCTCAATTCCTCGAAGATGGAGAAGATAAACTTCTCCGGGACATCTGCAAACGAAATGGCGTCCCATTGGAAACAATGGAACGCTTGCGTGCCGCCGAAGAAAAAGTTGCCCATCTGAACCGCCGGGATGGAATTTTCGACGATTTGGATAGTATTCTCGGCGAATCGATTGAAACATTTGGCCGTAATTAATGTGTGGACATCCAAGCTTACTGGTTAAAACAAATTGCGACGCTGAAAGTTGATAAAGCGCGCGGAAATCCTGCTCCGCATAAGCCACTCCTGCTTCTCGTAATTCTCGATTTGGCCGAAGAGAATTGTCTTCAACAAGAAATCCTTCCGCTTACTGGAGAATTAGCTTTCCGGTTCTGCACTTACTGGACTGTCGTTGCTTCACGCCGAAGTCAAAAACCGGATATTCGGTTACCTTTTCACCATTTAAATTCCGCGGGTTTTTGGAAACCACTGACTGAAGAAGGAAAGCTTTCGCCCGACAGAAAGCTCACCGCATTTGCGAAACTCGACAGTTCCTTTCTGAACTGCCTTTGCGACGAAAATTTCAGAAACCAAGCGCGTCGTCTGCTCGTGGGAAAATACTTTCCATCTGACGAACAAGTTGGTCTTTGCGCCCTTCTTGATATTCCAGTTCCATCTGGATCCCAAATACTCCAAGAGACTGCTGCGCTGGAAAAAGCATCTGCTGCTGAAAAAGGGCGTGAAGCAAAGTTCCGGTTGAAAGTGATTCCGGCTTACGACTACACATGCGCACTGACAGGTTATCGACTTGTTACAATTACGACTGGCAGCATCGTTGATGCAGCGCACATTCATCGTTTTGCAAATAGCCGAAATAATGATCCTCGAAACGGCATAGCCCTTTCAAAGAATGCCCATTGGTTATTTGACGCCGGACTTTGGACGCTCGGAGACGATTACAGAGTGCGAGTTGCATCAACGAAGTTCGACGAATCGGGAGATCAGGGATTCCTTTTGAAATCGCTCGAAGGAAAAAGAATTTCCCTTCCAAAAAATCCACAGGCTTGGCCTGATCCGGTTCATCTTGCCTGGCATCGCACAAATCGTTTTCAAGGTCTTTAAAAAAGCGCCCGATTGATACAGGACTTTCCGAAGGCCAGGCGCAAGTTCTCGCTTTCGCATTCGTCGGCGCGCTTGCCAAAGCGAGCGGCCGGATTCTTCCCACCATTGTTGACACGCCATTCGGTCGTTTGGATGTAAATCATCGCCGCGAAGTCACTCACAATTTCTTCATCGGTTTTTCGCCTCAGACGATTCTTTTGAGCACTCCAACGGAAATTAACAACTGCACCTACGACGGTGTGCCGTTGCGTTTGCTGGATGATCTGCGGCCTCACGTGGCGCACTCCTACACGATTGAGCGCGAAGCCTCGGGTGTGGCACGCGTTGCCGAAGGATATTTCGGAAATCGCCTGTAAACCCCGCGAATTTTATGGCATCCAATCTCCATCCCAGCAAGGCGAGCGGCGAATTCCTGGAAAATGTGCTCGCGAAAAACACCGGCGTCATCAAAGCGGTTTGGGCGCGAATTGCCATTGCCCGCTCTATCAGTCTTCCCGAACTGCCCGAAGAAACAAAAAAACAGGACTTCGGCGGGACTGAACTCGCGGAGAAAACGATTTTCGGCGACCAACGGAATTTATTTCATGCCGCGTTTACCGTGCGCTACGGACGAAAAATCCCTGATGACGAATTTTTTCCCAAGCTTTGCAAATCGCATCTGGAACGCGGAACGGAATTGTTGCGAACGGATTGGGAATTGGCCGGCGGGCGTCGAGACGATTTCCTGCTGCGCCTTGCGGAACATTTGCCGACCTCGACCGTACCCGTCGCCACCGCACTGCAACATCCCGGCGTGTCGGATGTGATTAAACTCAACGTCGGCACAATCGCTGACACAAAAGAAAAGCTTGTATGGGAATTGAATCGCGCGAGCAATCCCCACATGGCTGTTGTCGGAACAACCGGCAGCGGAAAAACCTATTTCGTGAAAGAAATGCTGGCGCAAATCGCGGAACAAACGAAAGGAAAGCTGCCGTTTGTTTTCTTTGATTACGCGCGCGGCGACGTCGCGGGTGACAAAGCGTTTCTGAAAGCAACCGGCGCGCAGGTCGTTTCCATCCCGCAAACGCCGGCGCCTTTGTCCGCTTTTCCGGTTTGCAACACAGACCTGGAAATTACGCAACAGGCTTATCACCTCACAAAAATTTTCAAAGACGTCGCTCCGGGCATTGGCATGAGACAAGAGCAGCGATTGGTTGATGCGGTGCAACAGGCATATCGCGATACGGGCGGACAGCCGCCGGATTTTTACATGCTGCGCACGATTCTGGAAGCGGATGGAGAGGATGATTCGCTGATGGGCGTTGTTCGGCGTCTGACGGACATGAATTTATTCCCGTCGCAAATGGTAGATGTTGCCTTGCAGGCGAAAGATTTTGCGACGCGCTCGTGGGTAATCAATTTGAGCACGCTGGCGGAACTGCGCGAACTGGTCGTGTTTCTTGTGCTGGATAGTTTGCGTTCGTATTTCAACCGTTTGCCGGATCAACAGGTAAACAATACGACCGGCACGAAAGAATTGCGTTGCCTGTTCGTGATTGACGAAGCGCACAACTTTTTGCCCAAAGACAAGGCGCAGGTTCTGGAAAAGGGGTTGCGGGAATTGCGCGGCAAAGGCGTCGGCATCTGGATGCTCACGCAGAACCCGGACGACCTTGAGCAGCAACATTACAACTATTCGCGCGAAGTGAATTTCAACATGTGCCTGAAAGTTTCAGACGCGAAATCCAAAGTGTTGCCCGGTTTGTACGGCGTTCCTCCCTCCGACGCGAAAGCCTGGGCAGCGAAACTGGCGACTTTTGAAAATGAAGGGCTCTGTCGGAATCCGAACAGTCCAAAGGGATTTTCCAAGGTGAATCTGCGACAGTTCTGGCAACGAAAAGGATGAAATGACTTATCGGGAAATGATTATTGCGGATGCGGGCTGCACTGCCGACGAAGCCAGCATGATCGAAGACATCATGCGCAACGATGTTTTCCATAGCACGCTGGATTGGCAAACGCGAGAGTAGTTGCTGAAAGGGGTGCTGCAGGCCTCTGAAATCATCAACGCAGACCGTAAATTTTATAAAACATATTACCAACGTCTGGCCGAGTTCCGACGATTGAAATTCCAATCTGAAGCGCATGAAGGCGAACGCTAAATAAAATGGAGGAATAACGCTGCGTTCCAGCTTGCCTCTGGACGCAGCACGCCTCTCTGCTTAAAGTCGCGCCCATGTCCACAGCCGCATTAACGCCCAAAGTCGTTCCGCGCACGTACGCCGAATTGCGAAACGGCGTGCGGGAAACGTTGCTGATCGGACAACGCCGGATCGAGGAAGCCAAAGTCCGCACGTATTGGGAAACCGGACGGATGATTGATCAACATTTGTTGTTGCACAAGGAACGCGCGGATTACGGCACGGAAGTCATCCGGCAGTTGGCCGGGGATTTGCAGATTCATTACACCGTCCTTTACCGATGCCTGCGCTTTGCCCGCGCCTTTCCAATTGTTGCCGCGCGGCAACAATTGAGTTGGGCGCATTACCGAGCCCTGCTTCAGATTGGAGACAAATCGCGACGGAAAAAGATTGAAGCGGAAGCCGCCAAAAACGGCTGGACCTCGCGCGAGTTGGAGGAACGCATCCGGCCTATGCGTTTGTTGAATAATATTTCGGACGGACAATCGAATGGCGCTGATGGAAATGGAATTCGTGAAACTCGTCCTTCCGAAAACGGTTCCTCCGGCGGGAGCGCCGAACCGATGACACCAAAACGCGGGACACCGGGCATTTACAAAATCGTCGCGGACGCGGAAACGCTCTCAGTGGACCTGGGCTTCACTTCGTATCTGGATTTGACCCCGGAGCAATCGGCTGGGTTAAAGGATGGGAGTCTGGTTCGGCTCGATGCGAAGGGAAAATTTCTCGCGGCGGTGGGGGCGAAAACATCCGATCTTTTCACGTATCCCGCCAAAGTCATTCGCGTGGTGGACGGTGATACACTGTGGATGAAAATTTATTTGCGTCCGTGCCATTGGCTCAAAGAGAAACTACGTTTGCGCGCGCTGGATTGTCCTGAAATGGATACGCTGGAAGGCGAGGCCGCCAAGGAATTCGTCGAATCGCTGATCAGCCAAACGGCGACGGTCACGATCACCACGACCAAACCCGACAAATACGACCGTTATCTTTCGGACATTTATCTGAAACTGAATTCCGGCGAAGAAATTTTCCTGAACAACGCGCTGCTGGAAAACGGCCATGCGATTCGCAAGGACAGTTATTCGCAGCAGGATTGGGAAAAGGCGGATGAAGCGAAATGAGCGGGGGTTTCTCCGTGTTCAGACAGACTCTTAACTTTTCAGCATTTTGACTGAGCGTTGGATCGCGTGAATGGCGGTTTCCACTTCGGTTTCCGTGTTGGTCAAATCCTGTGAGAATCGAATCATTTGACGCGCTGCAGCCGAATCCGGCTTCATGGCCTTGATGACGTGGGACGGTTCGTCTGAATCCGCGAGACACGCCGAACCGGATGATGCGCAGACGCCTTGCTGATCGAGCAAAAGGAGCAGCGCTTCGGATTCGATTCCGCGAAAAGTTATATTGCTGGTGTTCGCCAGACGCCGTGTTGGGTGGCCGTTCAATTCGGTGTTTGGAATGGAATTCAGAATGCCGTTTTCAAGCGCATCCCGCAGAGGACGAACTTTTCTTTCATAATCGCCCGAATGCTTTCGTGCCAACTCGGCGGCTTTTCCCATACCGGCGATCAACGCGACGTTTTCCGTCCCGCCGCGCCAATTCCGTTCCTGATGTCCGCCGTGAATGAGCGCTGAGAAGGGAGTGTTTCGCCGGATATAAAGCGCGCCGATTCCTTTCGGCGCGTTAAATTTGTGGCCGGTGAGCGACAGGTAGTCCACCTGAGTTTTTCGCAAATCAATTTCCACTTTGCCCACTGCCTGAACTGCGTCGCAATGATAAAGCACGCCTTTGCCGCGACACAAATCCGCGAGCTCCTGCACCGAAAACAACACGCCGGTTTCATTGTTCGCCCACATCAGCGAGACGACGGCGGTTTCCTCGGTGATGGCATTTTCCAAATCCGCGAGCCTGAGTAGTCCATCGCGATCCACCGGCAAATATGTCACGCGGTAACCTGATTTTTCCAACGCGCTGCAATGATTCAGCACCGAAGAATGTTCCACCGCCGAAGTGACGATGTG
>DASSNZ010000309.1:0-2027 GCA_035701135.1 Verrucomicrobiia bacterium | reverse complement strand
ACCGTGCAGCGTCGAAATCGGAATCTGGTTCGTGCCCTGCATCTCGTAAGCCTGAAAACTCACGTTAAATCCGGTTAGCGGAATGTCGCCCGGATTGAAGATTGAAATGCCGAATGGCAACGTGTCGTTCTTGGACATCCGAATATCGCCCGCCGACGGAGACGCATAAATACGATAAATAGTAATCTGCGCCTGGTTCAGTTGATCCACCACGTCCGGATGGGCAGCCCAGATCATCAGGCTGCCAGCGAGGCCCGGCGTCACATTATACGTGTAGGAATAATCTCCGTTGGAATCGGTCATTACGTCCTGAGTCCACGAGTAGCCACGCGTCGCAAATCCAATTTTTAACGGCACGTTCGGCACCGGCAATCCGGTGTTCCGATTCAGCGCCTGGCCGGAGATGATGACCGGCTGATCATTGCTATAAAGCGATTGATCGGTTTGTGCCGTCGCGTAATAAGGCGTCTGCGACAGTTTCGATTGCATGTCGCCAACCAACGGACCGGATTTCTGCTGGCCGATTGCAGAACCGCGGTCATAAATCGCGCCGACCACGGCTTCAAACGTTACCGTGTTGCTTGCGAGCGCTTCCGGCACAAAAACATCCGGCACGGTGAAACTTGTCGAGCCGCCCGGCGGAACCATGAAATAGCCCACGTTTCCAAAGAAAATCAGCCCGGACGGCGTGCCATTGAAAGGTGTGCGGCTGACTTCCTGACCCTGCGAATTTTTGATCGAAATATAGACATCACCCGGCGTGGATGCGCCGCGAGTCGCCGCAAAATACATCGGCGCGTAACCGCGATTGTAAACGCGAACGTCGAAGTCTGACAACCCCCCGGCGAGCGGCAACTGATTCGCGCTCAATTCCACCATCACGCCCGGAGTCTGCACGTCCGCAAAGTCGAAGACCTTTTGATAAATAACGCTGTTGCCTTCTGAATCGGTCTGCTGCACGGCGCGAACGCGGATTGATTGCGCTGAGGTATTCACCGCGCAGGGCACCGCGGCATTCGTCGCGTAGAAACCGCCCGCCGGGATTTCGCCGTTGATTGGCGTCACGATTGTCACGGGATCGGAACCATCTACCCAGCGTCTCAGTTCCACTTGCGTCAACGGCAGAGCAGCCGTTGTCGTCAGATTCGAAACGCTGAACTGATAATTATCGAAATAACCAAGGATCGGCGGGCTGGAGGTGGAGTTGTCGGTTGTGTTCAAAAGCAGATTCAAATCCGTTGGATAAACCGTGACTTCGCGCGCGGCGCTCTCATCACCGTTCGAATTCACGGCCGTGACCGAATAAATTACCGGACTTGTTCCGATGGGAAGCGAATCGCTGAAATTATCGCCGGTTACAGGCGAGGCGTTTTGTTTGATGCCGTTGCGGTAAATATTAAATCCGATGGCTGTGGAATCCGTCGAATTCCACGAAAGCGCCGGAGCCTGTCCGACGTTCACCAGCACTTGCAGGTTGTTTACCGCGCCAACGAGCATTTGAATCATCGCCGGCGCGCTTGCCGCCTCGTTGCCTAACATATCGGCGGCGGCGACCGTGTAACTCATCAAACCGCGCGGCGGATTGTCAATAATCGGCGTCGCGGACGGAACCGTTCGAATAAACATGCCGTTGCGATAAACGTTGTAATGATCCGCTGTTTCGCCCGTGCCGGGTTGCCAGCTTACCTGCAAACCGGACGCCGCAAGCTGAACGGCCACATCGGTTGGAGCGGTTGGCGGAGTGCGATCTGATTCCGCCACACGCACAATTGAAGCCGGACCTTCCGAACCGCGGCGGGACGCGGTGACGACGTAACGGTAAAAACCATCTGTCGCGGGAAGGTCAATAAATTCATTGGTCAGAATATTGTCGGCGATCAATGTGGCTGGAGCTGTCAGATTTGTCCCCGGATCGGAATAGACTCGATAAATTTCCGCGTCCGGCACATTTGACCATGTCAACTGGACGCGTCCGCCGGAAAGACTTTCCGCCTCGAAATGCACCGGCTGGCCGGGCGGCGACGGAA
>DASSNZ010000308.1:0-4710 GCA_035701135.1 Verrucomicrobiia bacterium | reverse complement strand
TAAAAGTATCGCATAAAATAAGCTTTCTCCAATAACCTTGCATTGGAAAGAAGCTTTGAGTACCGGTCATGGAATGCCAGAACTAACGAAAATTTCGGTCTTCGGACTCGGCAAACTCGGCGCATGTATGGCTGCGACCTTTGCCCAAAAGGGATTTGAAGTCGTGGGAGTGGACATCAATCCAGAAACGGTTCGCAAAATAAACGCCGGGCAGCCGCCTGTGGAGGAACCGTTGCTGGCGCAAACCATGCGCGACGCCGGCCCGCGTTTTCGCGCGTCCACCGAAGCCCGTGACGCCGTGCCCACTGATGTCTCATTTTTCATTGTTCCTTCACCAAGCCTGCCGGATGGAAGTTTTTCCAACGAATTTCTCATGCGCGCGATGGAAAGTGTCGCCCGCGTGGTCCGTCAATCCGGTAAAAAGAAACACTTGTTTGTCTGCAGTTCCACAACAACACCCGGAGCTGGGGACGCCGTATTGATCCCGATGCTGGAAAGAGAACTGGGAGGCGAATGTGGAAAGGATTTTGGGTATTGTTACAATCCTGAATTTATCGCTCTGGGAAACGTGGTGCGCGGTCTGCTCGAGCCGGATATGGTGCTCATCGGAGAATCCGATCCCGCCAGCGGCGTGGCTTTGGAAAGTTTGTATCGGAAATACAATAATAATCAGCCAAACATCGCCCGCATGTCGGTGACAAGCGCCGAGTTGACAAAAATTTCCGTCAATAGCTTTATTACCATGAAAATCAGCTTTACCAACCAGTTACGGCTGATTGCGGAACGATTTCCAAACGCAGACATTCATACGATTCTGTCCGCCATCGGCAGCGACACCAGAATTAATCCGAAATATTTGCGAGCCGGATTGAGCTATGGCGGGCCGTGTTTTCCGCGGGACAATCGTTTGCTGGCTTACACGGCCCGTCAGGCAGGCACCCAGGCTCCGCTTGCGGAAGCAAGCGACCGGGTTAATGAGCAGACCAAACAGGACTTGCTCGAACAAATTAAAAAATGGGTGGAGCCGGGCGAATCCGTCGCCATTCTTGGAATGTCTTACAAACCCGACACATATATTACTGAAGAATCCGCAGGTCTGTTTTTGGCCCAGCAATTAAAACGACAGGGTTACGATGTCTGGGTACACGACTGCTGCGCGAAACCGTCCAACAGCCCGAACCTGTTAGAATTCAGCGCGATCGAAAACGTTGAATCACTGCATCAAAAATCCGATTTCAAAGCGGCTGTGATTTGCTGCCCCTGGCCTCAATACGCTCACGTAAAATTCCATCCGAAAACCCACGTAATTGCGCCTTGGAAATTGTGAACGACGTTTCCGACCTGTCATTTTCCTGAATCTTCCGCCCTCGGAATGGGCGGCGGTGCTTTGAGCTTTTTGTAAACCCACGTTTCCAGCGGACGCAGCGGGCGCAGCCATTTGTAAATCGGCGAATAGATCAGCCGGATTCGCAGCGCGGACAAAAACATCACGAGCGACGCGCGCGGCAGATTCACTTTTGATCCAATTTTGTCCGTCCATTCCGTCGGCACTTCCAATACGCGAAATCCCGCGCGCTTGAGCGAGTAGAGCAGATTGATATCGAACGCCATGTCGGCAATGCGCAGCGAGGAATGAATTTTTTCCACAGCCTCGCGGCGAATCACTTTCGCGCCGCATTGCGTGTCGCGAATGTTCATCCAGAACAGCAGTTGAACTATGAAATGAAACACGCGGCTGGCGAACTGGCGTTTGCGCGTTTGTTCCTGATGCAATACCGCACCCGGCAGCCAGCGCGAGCCGATCACGCAATCCGCCTCGCCCGTCCGCTTCACCAGATCGTAAAACGCGGACGGCGGCGTCGCGCCATCGGCATCCACGTAACCGATCAAATCGGAAAGCGGCGCAAGTTTCAGACCTTCGATCAGCGCGCCGCCTTTGCCGATGGGTTCTTTGAACTCCAGCCATTTGATGCCGGAAAATTCCGCCGCGACTTTTTGAACAACGCCTAACGTATTGTCGCGGCAACCGTTTAGAATTACGACGAGTTGAAAAGCGCCCGTGTAATGCTCCTGGAAATACCGCGCGTAATCGCGCAGCACCGGTTCAATCCGGCGCTCCTCGTTGTACGCAGGAATCAGCAGCAGGAGCCTGGGTTCAGTCACGCGCTATCCATAAGCAAAGACACGGCGAAAAGCAACCGGACAGGCTGAAAATTCCGGCGCGAACAGATTCAAAATCAATCAAAACTGTCGTGTTGCCCGGGTTAAATTTCTTAACGCGGAGTCGCAGTTCTCGGCCAAATCAAATCCGGTATTTTGCAATCCCGGCATCTTTTCAGCTCCGCAATTCTCAGCGTCCTCCGCGACTCTGAGTTAAAAAATTGAGTTTTTATTTCAAATTCAACTCGCGCTGAATTCCAAATTTCTCGATTCGCTTTCGCAAGGTCGCGCGGGTGATTCCGAGAATTTTCGCCGCCTGAACCTGATTGCCGCCGGTTTCTTTCAACGCCTGAATCACCAGTTCGCGTTCCACTGTGGAAATGATTTTCAATTTCGGATCTTTCCGCGCGAGTTGAAACATCCGGCGCGCCAACGCGTTCAGGTCGTTTCCGGTTTCGACTTCGCCTGCCGCCGTCGCCGCGGATTTTGGATTGTCAGAAATTTCCGTGCCCCGATGAATTTCCGCCGGCAAATCGGCCGGCAAAATCGCGTCGCCTTTTGCAACGACCAATGCGCGTCGCATCACGTTTTCCAGTTCGCGGACATTTCCCGGCCATTGATATTGTTCGAGCAATTTGATGACGCCGGCGGAAACGGATTTGGGCGCGGCCTGCCTGTCGCGCGCGAATTTTTTCAGAAAATAATTCACGAGCAATCGAATGTCCTCGCGCCGCTCGCGCAGTGGCGGAATGTGAATTCGCACGACGTTCAGCCGATAAAATAAATCCTCGCGAAATTCCCGCGCAGCGACCGCTTTCTCGAGCGGCTTGTTCGTCGCGGCGATGATCCGCACGTCGGCGCGAACCGGTGTATTACCGCCCACGCGCTCGAACGTTCCGTTTTGCAGAACTCGCAGAATTTTCGTTTGTGTCGCCGGCGTCATGTCGCCGATTTCATCAAGGAAAAGCGTTCCGCCATTGCATTGCTCGAATTTGCCGATGCGCTGAATCGTCGCGCCGGTGAACGCGCCGCGTTCGTGCCCGAACAATTCACTTTCCAGCAATTGCTCGGGAATCGCCGCGCAGTTGACGGCCAGAAACGGTTTGCGATTTCGCTCGCTGTGATGATAAATCGCGCGCGCCGCGAGTTCCTTGCCGGTGCCGCTTTCGCCGGTGATCAGCGCCGTCGCGTCGGTTCCCGCGACCTGACCGATCATTTTGAAAACCTGCTGCATTGCCTCGCTGCGGCCGACAATGCCGATTTCGTAATCCTCGGATTCGAGCAGCGGCTGATACGAAACCACCTCGCGCATGTCGCTCGCGGCTTTGAGCGCTTCGTGAACAATTTCCTTGAGTTTGACGACATCGAACGGCTTGAGCAAATAATCGTACGCGCCGAGTTTCATCGCTTCGATGGCCATTTGCGTTGTGCCATAAGCGGTCATCAGAATCACGAGAAGTTTGGAATCCAATTGCCGGATGCGACGCAATGTTTCGAGCCCGGTCATTCCGCCCATTCGGATATCCATGATGATGAGATCCGGTTTGAATTTCGGAATCAGTTTCAGTCCTTCTTCGCCGCTCGACGCGGTGGCGAGTTCGATTTCCGGCGAATCAAAAATCCGGCGGAACGAATATTGCACATCGGCCTCGTCATCAATTAACAGCAATTTGCTCATTGGCTGAGAGAATAACCGCGCAAAGAATAGCGGAACCGCGCCGAAGCGGTAGCGGATTTTCACGAGCGGTTCGGGCAATTTCGTCGGCAACCGAAAATGGTTTGGCGGACTTTCAATTGAAAATTTCGCAAAGCGCACGGAATCGCCGAGTGGAAGTTGTTTCTCAAAGAATGAACATGCCAGCGTCTTGATCCAAAAGGGAAAGCGAGTGTCAAAGTTCGGTCTCCAAGTGAATTTGGGATGAATAAAGCTGAAATCGAGAGTAGCAACCATTAATTCGAGAGTGTAAACGAGTGCGCGGACGCTGGATTCTTCCTGGACCTCGGTTTGCATCTAAAAACCTTGTCGTTTTTGCCACGGGGCAATCACGGTTTCTCACAGTTGGCCGACTCAAGTTGGACGTTCTCCAACAAGCATGGAAAGAGAGCTGCCAGGGCATGCAGTTCGCCTTGAACTTTTTGAAAAGCAATGTCGGGATAGACAGCCCAGCGTTGCTCGCTTCGCCGTTCTTGCTCGTGACCCTTGCTTACTTCGGTCACCGACGGAATTATCAAATCACACCGGAAGAAGCCGAGCGTCTGCGGTTTTGGGCGTTGCTGGCGAACGCAAAAGGACGTTATGCACGCGGGTCAAGTGAAACGCTTTTGGACCAGGACTTGACCACGCTGAAACAGAATGGCGGGGCGCCCGAATTGATCGAGCGGCTCCGGCAACAGGTCGGACGTCTCGATATTGCCCCGGAGGAATTGGAAGGCCGCAACCAACGAAGCGCGCTTTCAAAACTATGTTCCTTGCCTTCCGTGCCGACGGATCAAAGGATTGGCGCTCAAATCTCATCATTTCTCACGATCACTCCGGCACTCATCACAAAC
>DASSNZ010000307.1:0-11921 GCA_035701135.1 Verrucomicrobiia bacterium | reverse complement strand
CAGCCTCGGGAACCAATGGGTTTGTCAAAGGCGGCGACGCGACCCTGGCCTACACGACAGTCGGGAACAACGTCCTCTCCGGCGCAAATTCGTCGGGTTATGTTGTTCAGGCCGGAACCGTCGTCTTTGATGGCAGCGGCGGAACGCAAACCAACATCGTTCAAGGGTCAAGACTGGGCGTGGACGGTATTGCCGCAACTGCAACCGCGGTTTTAACCAACACCACCGTCGTGACCACGGGCAACGTGGATCTCGGAAATATTCCCGCGACGACCGGTTCCCTGATGCTTTCCAGCAACAGCACTTTAAATATCGGCGGATGGCTGATCTTTGGCGATGGAACCGGTTCGGTGGGAACGCTCACTCAAAATGGCGGAACAATAAACCTGAATGGCGGACGATTGTTGATGGGCGGCAGTCCGGGGACCATGAGCACTCTAAATATCAACGGCGGCGTGTTCAATAAATCGGGCGACATTTTTGATATGGGCGACGGCAACTGGAATGGTTCTGGCAGCCGCACCGGAATTGTTAATCAAGCCGGCGGCACCATCAATTCCAGCTCCGAAATCTGGGTAGGCCAGTCTTCAACCGGCGTGGGCATTTACAACATGAGCGGCGGACTCCTCGAAAGTCAAAACTGGTTTGCGATTGGCCGCGGCAGTTCCGTCGGTTCTCTGACCATGACCGGCGGCACCATCAATAAGGGTGGAAACGGTAATTTCATCATCGGCACCAGCGCCGGAAACAATAGCACCACGAGCGTAGGCACTCTTAACCAGAGCGGCGGTGTTATTAATTGCACCAACGAATACTGGGTCGCCGAAAATGCTTTGGATATCGGCACAAACAACATCAGTGGCACTGCGGTTGTGAACTGGTACAACTGGGTTTCCATCGGGCGCCACGGCATGGGCGTGATCAACTTCTCCGGCGGCACGATCAACCGTTCCGGCAATGGATCGGCAATTGTGGTCGGTGACAACGTTGGCGGCGGCGGAAACGGATTCTTCAACCAGAGCGGCGGCACGCTGACTTCCGCCAATGAGTTGTGGATCGGCAACGGTTCCGGCGCGACGGGACGTTATGATCTGAGCGACGGTTCCGTCACGGTCAACAATTGGATTGCCATTGGACGGGCCGGCGCGGCTTCCGGAACGTTGAATATTTCCGGCGGTTCCATGACGAAAACCGGTAACAATGGAAATCACCTTACGATTGGTTCCGGCGGCCCCGGCACGATCAACCAGACCGGCGGCACCATCACCAGCGTTTTGAGCACGACGTTTATCGGTGAGAGCCAACCTGCGACATGGAACCTGGACAATGGCACGGCTGTTCTGGGCGAAGTTCGACTTCCCGAAGGCGCGAATGTTGTTGCCACATTGAACCTCAATGGAGGATCAATGACGGCCACGGCAATTGTCTGCACCAACGGCACCGGACAAGGCACGTTGAACTTCAATGGCGGCACGCTCATCGCCGGTGGCAGCAATACAAACTTCATGCACGGATTGATGGCGGCCAATGTCCTCGCGGGCGGCGCGGTGATTGACAGCGGCGCGAATTCGATTTCCATCGCGCAACCGTTGCTTGATGGAACGGGCGGCGGCGGCTTGACCAAAATCGGTTCCGGCACGTTGAACCTGAACGGCGTGAACACTTACACCGGCCCGACTCTGGTGAACGCCGGAACGTTCGGCGGCAATGGAACAATCGCCGGCCCGGTTTCGATTGCATCGGGCGCGACTCTCGCTCCCGGCGTCTCCGTTGGAACGCTCACAATCAATAATACGCTGAACCTCTCGGCGGGTAGCACGACGGTTGTTGAAGCCAGCGCGGACGGCGGCACGATCAGCAACGACCTGGTGACCGGCCTGACGGGCGTGACTTACGGTGGCTCGCTGGTTGTCAATGCGGTTGGAACCAACGCGCTCTCAGGCAACTATGTGTTGAAACTTTTCAACTCCGCGGTTGCCGGCAGCGGAAACTTCAGTTCCATCACGGTTTTGCCTAACGGCTCCGGCACATTCAATCCGGCCACGGGCGAATTGACGGTGACCTTCGTGCCGAAACCTGTGCTGAATCCGCCGACACGCTCGGGCAACAGCGTGATTCTGAGCGGAACCGGCGCGCCGGGAACTGGATACACAGTGTTGTCCTCGACGAATCTGGCGCTGCCGCTCTCGTCCTGGGTGACGAATACCGCCGGAACAATCTCCGAAAGCGGAACGTTCACGAACACGATTTCGATCGGTTCTGAACCGGCGCGATTCTTCCTGTTGCGCCAGCCGTAACCGGAAAATTGAATCAGACACACAGGGACGCCTTTACAAAGGCGTCCCTGTTTTTGTCTGGAGAAAAAGATAAAGATTTTGAATCCGAACCGAACGAGTTTCTCACGGTGAATTGTTCCTGGTTTGTTTTGGTAGGGCGGGCAGTCCTCTGCACGCCGCGTTTTGAAACGGATGCGAGGGAAATTTCAAAAAGAGCGTCCGGGTTGGCGATGCGGCGGCGCGGACGAAGTGGCGCGTCCTCCCAGCTTTGTATTTCTTAAAATCGGCTTTCGCGATCCGCGCTTTTTATATTGTGGCCATTTCATGCCACATGACCAGCCAGGCGTTCGCTTTTACTTTTGTTAACACCAGCTTTGAAAAAACTGACATCCATCATGTTTCGATCCAAAGTTAATTACCGGCGGGCCGTAAAAGATATGATTCGTCCCGAAGAAAATTTCCGTGTTCCAACCCAGGCCCGTTCCGCGTTTACTTTAATCGAATTGCTCGTGGTCATTGCGATCATTGCAATCCTCGCGGCAATGCTTTTGCCGGCGCTCTCCAAAGCGAAAGCGAAGGCGCTGCAAACCTCGTGCATCAATAATCTCCGTCAGATCGGCATCGGGACAGCCATGTATGCCAACGACTACAAATATTATCCGGGATGTTTGTGGGCGTTTGGCGGCGGGAATTTTGCCTATGTCTGGCCTCAGCGCCTGCTGACCGAGTTGAGCGGGAATCGAAAGGTCTTTCACTGCCCGGCTGCGAATCCGAATTCTTCATGGGACAAGGACCTGAATAAATCTCCTAACGGGCTGGGCTCGACTGCGTTGCCGCCTGCCGTGGGTTGGGATTTTTATGGCATCAGCGACAGCACTCGATTTTCGCTCGGGTACAATGACTGGGGGTTGAAAAACGCCGTAACACCGTGTCTGGGGTTGGGGGGCGATGTGAATGACGGCGTTTCCGCTTTGGTCAAAGACACCGCCGTAAAAAACCCATCGGGAATGATTATGCTCGGCGACACCAAAGCCGACGGGAATTTTGATGGGAATATTGATCCGGTTGTGAATGGCGGCGACAACAACAGGGGCCAGCAATGGCCGTCCAATCGCCATAATCGCCAGACCGACCTCATGTTCGCGGATGGCCACGCGGAAGGCGCGCGGCGCAAGGATGTGATTGATCCTAACAATTTGCTCTGGCGCGCGCGCTGGAACAATGATAACAATCCGCACACGGAAGTGACGTGGACGGTGGATCCGAAACTGGAAGCTCAAATTGATCCGTGAGCTGTGTCGGCCCGCTGTGAAATTTTTCCTTCACGGAATTTTGTCCCATTCGGTTTCCGTGTCTCTATCGGATTTTAATATGCGTAAAAGAACTTTTCTGCCGTGCGCGACATTGTTCGCTCTCAGTCTCACTTTCCAATGCGCGAATTTCTTTTCGCCGCAGGCTGTTGCCGCGGAATCGCAAAATGCGTTTCGTCCGCCGGCCGTGCCGCTTGTCGCGTGCGATCCGTATTTCAGCATCTGGTCGCCTGCCGACACGTTAAATGGCGCGGACACGGTTCATTGGACGGGCAAACCCAATCGGCTGGCAAGCCTTGCGCGGATTGACGGAAAAACATTTCGGATCATGGGAGCGAAACCGGAAAACGTTCCCGCGTTGCCGCAAATCAGCGTTAACTCGCTTCCGACGCGAACCATTTACACATTCGATGGCGGCGGCGTGGAACTCACGTTGACGTTCATGACACCGATGCTGCCGGAAGACATCAATCTGCTGTCGCGTCCGGTGACGTATCTCACGTATGATTGCCATTCGACCGATGGAAAAACGCACGACGTTCAAATCTATTTCGACGCGGCGAGCGAACTCGCGGTCAACACGCCCGATCAGGAAGTGGTTTGGTCGAGTGAAAAAATGAAAGGCATCAACGCGTTGAAAATCGGTTCGAAAGAGCAGGCGATTCTGGCGAGGAAAGGCGACGATGTCCGCATTGATTGGGGTTATCTCTACGTTGCGGCGGCGAAAAATCAGAAAGCCCAAATGGTCCAGGCAAACGCCGACGCCGCGCGGAACGCGTTTGTCGAAAACGGAAAAATTTCCGGCGTCGCCAATTTTCCCGGTGTGGACAGTCCGGCGGCTTCCGGTCCGGTTTCGGCGCTGGCGTTTCAATTTGGCAAAGTTGGCGCAAAACCGGTTTCTCATTGGATGATGCTCGCGTATGACGAGCTTTATTCCATTCAATACATGAAAAAAAATCTGCGGCCTTATTGGCGTCGCAACGGCTGGGAAGCCGCCGATCTGCTTCGCGCTTCCGCGCAAGATTACGAATCGTTGAAAAAGCGCTGCAAGGCTTTCGATACGGAACTCATGTCCGACCTGACAAAAGCGGGCGGTGAAAAATATGCGAAAATCGCGGCGCTTGCGTATCGCCAATGTTTTGCCGCTGGAAAATTTGTCGCGGACGAAAACGGTCAGCCGCTGCAATTCTGCAAGGAAAATCATTCGAACGGTTGCATCGGAACGTCGGACGTTTTTTATCCGATGTCGCCGCAATTCCTGATGTTCGGCCCGTCTGTCGCGAAATCGTTCATCGTTCCGTTCATGAATTACGCCGCGAGCGGGCATTGGAAATTTCCGTTTGCTCCGCACGATCTCGGCACGTATCCGCAGGCGAACGGGCAGGTTTATGGCGGCGGCGAACGCACGGAGGAAAATCAGATGCCTGTCGAGGAAACCGGAAATCTGTTGCTGCTTTTCGGCGCGGTCGCGCAAATGGAAGGCAACGCGAATTTCGCGTCGCTTTACTGGCCGCAACTGGAAAAATGGGCGGCGTATCTCAAGGACAAAGGATTTGATCCTGAAAATCAATTGTGCACCGATGATTTCGCCGGTCATCTCGCGCACAACGTGAACCTGAGCGCGAAAGCGATCTGCGGATTGGGTTCGTTCGCGAAATTGTGCGAAATGCGCGGCGACAAAGCGCAATCGGACGAATACTTCAAGCTCGCCCGCGAATTCGCGCAACGCTGGATTTCGGAAGCGAATGATGGCGATCATTTCCGGCTCGCGTTCGATCGTCCGGGAACGTGGAGCCAGAAATACAATCTGATCTGGGACCGCATTCTCGGCCTGAATTTATTTCCCGCCGAAGTCGCCAGGAAGGAAATGGATTTTTACAAAAAAATTCAGAATGAATATGGCCTTCCGCTCGATAATCGCAAATCGTATACCAAGCTCGATTGGATTACCTGGACGGCGACGCTCACGGAAAATCGCGAGGACTTCGAGGCGTTGATTGATCCGGTTTACAAATTTCTGAACGAGACGCCCGACCGCTCGCCAATGACGGATTGGTATCAGACGAAAACCGCGAAGAAAGTGGGCTTCACCGCGCGTCCGGTCGTTGGCGGTGTTTTCGCGCGGATGCTTTACGAAAAATCTGTCTGGGCGAAATGGGCGGGCCGCGACAAAACGAAAGCCGCGAACTGGGCGCCGATACCGAAGCCGCCGGAGGTCAGCGTGATCATTCCCGCCGCGGACCGTGCTCCCGCGATCTGGCATTACACGATGACAAAACCTTCGGGCGATTGGAGCAAACCGGGATTTTCCGATGCCTCGTGGCGGATTGGCAAAAGCGGTTTCGGCACGCGCGGAACTCCGGGCGCGATTATCGGCACGACATGGGACACGCCGGACATCTGGCTGCGGCGGGAAATCGAAATTCCGAAAAACAAGTTGAAAGACATCGAACTCTGGCTGCATCACGACGAGGACGTTCAGGTTTACATCAACGGAATCCTGGTCGCGAAAAAATCCGGATGGACGACTTCTTACGACGCGCTTCCGCTGGACAAATCCGGGATGGCGGCGTTGAAAGCGGGAATGAATCTCATTGCGATTCATTGCCGTCAGACGTACGGCGGGCAGTACGTGGATTTGGGTTTTGTGACGGTTCAAAATAATTGAGTGATGTTGTTTCGATCTTTCCGTAACGCGGCTGCTGCGGCCATTTTCAGCGCGGCGATTTTTTATTTCACGAGTCCGGCCGGTGCGTGGCAGATGAAACAGGCGCCGCTGATGACGGATTTCGCGCAACAGGTGGACACGAACAATCCGTTGCCGGAATATCCGCGACCGCAGATGGTGCGATCGAATTGGCTGAATCTGAACGGAATTTGGCAATTCCAAGCCGGTTCGGCGGACGATGCGGTTCCGGTGAACCAAAATCTTTCCGGCGAAATTCTCGTTCCGTTTCCGATGGAATCCGCGCTTTCCGGCGTGATGGAATATCACGAGCGTTCCTGGTATCGGAGGATGTTCACTGTTCCGGCCGCGTGGAGCGGGCAGCATATTCTTCTTCATCTCGATGCCGTGGATTGGGAATCGGAAGTGTTCATCAACGGCCAAAGCGTTGGCATTCACAAAGGCGGTTACGATCCGGCGACGTATGACATCACGGAATTTCTGAATGGAACGGGACCGCAGGAATTGATTGTTCGTGTTTATGATCCGACGGACAATGCGGGCGAACCGCGCGGCAAACAAACGCTTCACACCGGCGGAATCATGTACACCTCGACCAGCGGAATCTGGCAACCGGTGTGGCTGGAGCCGGTTCCCGCCACGAGCATCGCAAGCCTGAAACTTATTCCGGACATCAATGCTGAAAAACTCGCCGTGAACGTGAATTTGTCCGGGCCGGCGACCGGTATGACTATCAGCGCTGTCGCCCGTATTGGAACCAATATCGTTGGCTCCGTTTCCGGCGCGGCGGGAAGTGAATTATCATTGCCGGTTCCGAATCCAATTCTTTGGTGTCCGACCAATCCGTTTCTTTACGATCTGGACATCACGCTTTCCAACGGTGCGACGAAAGTGGATTCGGTTACGAGTTATTTTGGAATGCGAAAAATCAGCATCGGCCAAAGCGGCGGCTTTGTGAAAATGCTGTTGAACGACAGGTTCGTTTTCCAGTTTGGTCCGCTTGATCAGGGATTCTGGCCGGATGGAATTTACACCGCGCCAACCGACAACGCGCTTCGAAGCGACATCGAAAAAGAGAAGGCCATCGGCTACAACATGGTCCGCAAACACATCAAAGTGGAGCGCGCGCGCTGGTATTATTGGGCGGACAAATTGGGAATTCTTGTCTGGCAGGACATGCCAAGCGCGAATTCCTACACGGGAAATCCGCAGCCGCTCGACAAACCGCAATTTGAAACCGAGTTGACGCGCATGGTTGAAAATCATTGGAACCATCCATCCATTATCATGTGGGTTATTTTCAACGAAGCGCAGGGCCAACACGATACCGCCGCTCTGGTTCAGGAAGTGAAAACGCTCGATCCATCACGGCTCGTGAATCAGGCGAGCGGCGGCGATCACGTTGGCGTTGGCGATATTCTCGACGGTCACAGTTATCCGAATCCGAATTGTCCCGTCAGCACAAATCAGGCGGTTGTCTGCGGTGAATTTGGCGGCGTCGGTCTCGGCATTACAAATCACACCTGGGCGCCCGGCTGGGGTTACGTCGGCGCGACGGACGGAAATGATCTGACCGCGAAGTTCGAGGATTTTTGCCAACAATTAAATGGCTTTGTTCAAAACGATGGATTGAGCGCGGCGGTTTACACTGAACTCACCGACGTGGAAACCGAGTTGAATGGCTTTTATACATACGATCGAAAAGTCTGCAAACCGGATTTGACCCGCACGCGCGCTGCAATTCTTACGCCGCTTGGAAAATACGCTTTCAATCCGGTATTGCCTTCCTCGCAAACCGCTGGACAACAATGGAAATATACGACATCCATGCCCTCCGGAAACTGGTACACAACGAATTTTAACGATGCCAATTGGTCGAGCGGATTTGGCGGATTCGGAACGGCGGGAACTCCGGGCGCGATCATCAACACCACCTGGAACACGAGCGACATATGGCTGCGGCGCAATTTCAATCCCGGCGCGCTGACGGAACAGCAGATCAGCAATCTTCTTTTCAATGTGCATCACGACGAAGACGTTGAAATTTATCTGAACGGCGTTCTCGCATTTTCCGCTTCGGGCTACACATCGGGTTACATTCATGCGCCGTTGACGGATGCCGGGCGCGCCGCGCTGTTGACCAATGCGAACAACACGATTGCTGTTCATTGTCATCAGACTTCCGGCGGACAATACATTGATGTCGGCCTGGACGAACGCGAAATTCTCATTCCTCCGCCGCAGCCCGCGCCCGCGCCGGAGTGGATTGAAAATGGAACCGGTCTGCGCGGTGAATATTTTTCCGGAATGGATTTGAGCAACAAAGCGTTTGAACGCGACGACGCGAAAATTGATTTCAACTGGGGCGCGGGTTCACCCGGCGATGGCGTTTCAACGAATCATTTTTCCGCGCGCTGGACGGGAAAAATTCAGCCGCGCTATTCGGAAGTTTACACGTTCCATCTGATTGCCGACGACGGCTGCCGTTTGTGGATCAACAATCAGTTAATCATTGATAAATGGCGCGACGATTCGGGAATTGATGCAGCCGGAAGCATTGCGCTGACAGGCGGGCAAAAATACGACATTCGCATCGAGTATTACGAGAACGGCGGCGACGCGATGGCGAAACTGGAATGGAACAGCGCGAGTCAAATGCACGAAATTGTTCCCGCCGGTGTGTTGTTCGAAAATTCCGATGCGCCGGAATTTCCGTCCGTGACAAATCTTCCGCCGACGAGCGTTGTGAAAAATCGCGCGCCGCTGTTGCAAACGCCATTTGTCGCGTTGCCGCTGGGCAGTGTTCGTCCGCAAGGCTGGCTGCTGAAACAATGCGAATTGCAGCGGGACGGTTTGACCGGAAACGCCGAGACGATTTACGCCGGCGATCTCGGAACGAACAGCGGCTGGCTTGGCGGCACCGGCGAAAGCTGGGAACGCGGGCCGTATTATTTCAAAGGGCTGATTTCGCTGGCGTACGTGATGAACGATCCGGGTTTGAAAACCAAAGCGCAAAAATGGATGGATTGGCTGCTCGATCACCAGCGCGCCGACGGCCAGATCGGACCGGCGTCGAATGACGACTGGTGGCCGCGCATGGTCGCGACGTACGCGTTGCGCGATTATTACGAGGCCACCGCCGATGCGCGCGTGCCGGTTGTGCTCAGCAATTATTTCAATTTCATGCTCGCGAATCTTCCGTCGCGTCCGTTGAAAGACTGGGGCAAAGCGCGGGCGGGCGACGAAATGGACGTGGCGTTCTGGCTTTACAATCGAAATGGCGATCCGAATTTGCTGTCGCTCGCGAATCTTTTGCGACAGCAGGCTTACGACTGGCCGGGCATTTTTACGAGCAACGAGTTCACGCTTTTCGGGACGGATTTTCATCCGAAACACAACGTGAACGTCGAACAGGCGCTGAAATTTCCGGCGGTTTATTATCAGCTTTCGCATCAGGATTCAGACCGTGCTGCCGTGGAACTCGGGCTTGGCCATCTCATGCGCGAAAATGGATTGTCCTTCGGCATCAACAGCGGAACGGAATTTCTCGCGGGCGGCGCGAGCATTGAAGGCGTGGAATTATGTTCGATTGTGGAGGCGATGTTGAGCCTGGAAACCGATGCGCGCATCACCGGCGACGCCGCGCTCGCGGACCGTTTGGAAATGATTTCTTTCAACGGACTTCCCGCCGCGCTGGCGAACGACATCAAGGGACTTCAATATTACACGCTGCCTAACAATGTCATCGCGATCAACGGTGGACACGGTTTCAATCAGGATTACGCGAACGGAACTTTGCCGGGGCCGAACTCCGGCTATCCGTGTTGCCGCTACAATCTCCACATGGGCTGGCCGAAATACGTCCAGAACGCCTGGGCGGCGACGGACGACGGTGGACTTGCCGCGATGGCTTACGGGCCGACAATCGTGAACGCGATGGCCGGCGGCGAGCAGGTTCAGATTTCGGAAGACACCGGTTATCCGTTTGAAGAACAAGTGCGATTTAGAATTGCGGTCAGCAATTCCGTGGCGTTTCCGCTTGCGCTGCGTATTCCGGGCTGGTGCGACGGCGCAACGATTACGGTGAACGGTCAGGCCGAATCCGGCATCAGCGCCGGAACGTTTCATCGAATCGAACGCACATGGACCAATGGCGATTTGGTCATCGTGAATCTGCCGATGACCCTGAAAACGCAAACCGGCCCGAGCCGCTCCGTCGCGATCAGTCGCGGTCCGCTGGTATATTCTCTTCGCATCGGTGAAAACTGGACCGTTCGCACGCCGGATCCGCTCGCAAAAGGTTTTGACGAATTTGAAATTCACGCGACGACGCCGTGGAATTACGCGCTTCAATTGAATCCGACAAATCCCGCCGAGTCATTCAGTTTCACCGATTTTACAACTCCTGAAAACCCATTTGATCCGTCGCAACCATCCGTTCGTCTGATTGCGAGCGCGAAGCAAATTCCGGACTGGACAATCGGCTGGCGCGGCACTCACGCCTTCGAGCCGCCGTGCAGCCCGACTGCTTCGAGCAACTCGCTTCAATCCGTGACACTGGTTCCGTTCGGCTCGCAACATCTGCGCGTGAGCTGGTTTCCGTATCTCGGGAAACCGAATCCAACCCGCGGCCATTTCAGTGAAAACTTTGATTCAACCTGGCCGGAACGCTGGACCGTTTTCGGCGGAAACTGGTCGGTGCGAAACGGAACGTTGAGCACCGTTCCCGCGTCCGCGAATGGCGCTAAAGCTTTGGAAATGGCGAGCGACTTTTCCAATTTTACCTACGAAGCCGATGTTTCAGTCGGACCGGTCGGCAACGCCGGTTTGATTTTTCGCGTGAGCAAGCCGGACATTGGCGCGGATGCGTATTGCGGATATTACGTCGGAATCAATTCTCAAGGTTCGCGGCTGGAATTCGGCTGCGCGAGCAATTCCTGGCGCGAGATCACGAACGTGCCGATGACATTTGCGGCGAACACTTTTTATCATTTGAAAATCCAGACGCTCGGCCCGCGCATCCGCATTTTTGTGAACGACACGAACGATCCGATTCTGGATTTGAACGACGACACGTTTTCCAGCGGCATGATTGGCGTGCGTGATTTTTGCACGGATGGAAATCAGTCGCTCTCGAGTTTTTCAAATCTTGTCGTGGATGAATTTGCAGAGAGTTCCGGCGAATCGCCGCTGGCCTGGTATCCGATGGAAGGCGATGCGCACGATGCGAGTGGAAATGGAAATGATGGCGCGATTTCCGGCAATCTCAATTTTCCGGCCGGAAAACTCGGCGCGAAATCAGCGCAATTCAACGGGAACAGCGGCAATTACATCACGATTCCGGCGCTGGTGAACAATGATTTTACCATTGCGTTCTGGCTGAAAACAACGGCGACCGGCGGAAACGGGGAATGGTTCAACGGACTCGGTCTGGTGGATGGGGAAGTGGCGGGCGTGGCGAACGATTTCGGAATCGCGCTGGTCGGCAACAAAGTTGCCTTCGGTGTGGGAAATCCGGACACGACCATTATCACAACCAACGCCGTCAACGACGGCGGATGGCATCATGTCACGGCGACGCGCGACGCGAATTCCGGCGCGATGCGGCTTTATCTTGACGGCGCTTTGCAGGCGAGCGCGGAAGGACCA
>DASSNZ010000306.1:0-5471 GCA_035701135.1 Verrucomicrobiia bacterium | reverse complement strand
CGCTGCAAACGCTGTGGATTCGCGCGCGCCTGGGCAATCCTGAAACGTTTTCGGAAATGAAATTCATCACGCGCGGCAATCAGGTTTTTGGGGGCGCGGAAGCGGTTGTCCGAATAGCGCGTAGCATCTGGTGGGCGTGGCCGGTATTCGCGCTTTCGCGTTTTCCCGGAATGATGCGGCTCATGCAAAAATATTATCGCCACGTCGCCGCCAATCGCCCGTGCGCCGGAGGTGCTTGTCGTGTTGCAAAAAGGGAACGGCGGCATTACGTCTTTTTCGAATTACCATGAAAGCTCAAACAAATTCCGCGGACGGCGGTAAATCGGAAACAAAATCATCTGTTTTCCGGTTGCCTCGAATTTGCGGTGTGATTGACCGTCGAATGCTGGTGAATTTCCGCTGCGATCCACAAGCTCTCGCGCGTGTTTTGCCGCAACCTTTTCGTCCCAAGCTGATGAATGGATTTGGAATGGCCGGCATTTGCCTGATCCGACTTCGGGATGTTCGCCCCGCAGGGATTCCGGCGATATTCGGACTGGGTTCTGAAAACGCGGCTCATCGTATTGCCGTGGAATGGAACGACGGCGGCCAAACTCGCGAAGGGGTTTTCATTCCGCGCCGCGACACGAATTCATCACTGAACCGTCTGGCCGGCGGACGAATGTTTCCGGGCGTTCATCATCCGGCTGAATTTCAAGTGCGCGAAACGGACAACAAGTTTGAACTCGAAATGCGCGGCACGGACGGAGAATTCGTTCACGTCCAGGCGCGTGTCGCGACGGAATTTCCGAGAGGATCAATTTTCGATTCAATGGAAAAAGCATCGGCATTTTTTGAAGCAGGCGGATTGGGATGGTCGCCGGTGCGGAACGGCTGCGAGTTCGAAGGGCTGGAATTATTTTGTCCTGAATGGCGGATGGAGCCGCTTCAGGTCGAATGCGTCAAATCCAGTTTTTTTGGGAACCGCGATTTGTTTCCACCGGGAGCGGCGGAATTCGACAGCGCGTTTCTGATGCGCGATATAGCGCACGAATGGCGGTCGCGCGGAAAAATGATTTCAGAAAAATCATGAACTCAAAACGCATCATTCTCGCGGGCGGCAGCGGGTTTCTGGGGACCGCGCTGGCGCGGCGTTTTCGCGCGCGCGGAAATGAAGTTGCCGTGCTGACACGTTCTCCGCGAAATCGGCCGGACGGCGCGAAGGAAATTTTCTGGGACGCGAAAACGTCAGGCAATTGGATGAAAATTCTGGACGGCGCGGACGCGGTGATCAATCTCACGGGCCGCTCAGTGAATTGCCGTTACAACGCGCGGAATCGCCGCGAGATTCTGGATTCGCGCGTGGACTCGACGCGCATTTTAGGCGAGGCGATTTCGCGTTCAGGCAATCCGCCTCGCGTCTGGCTGAACGCCAGCACGGCGACGATTTACAAGCATTCGCTCGACAAACCGATGGACGAAACAAGCGGCGTGATCGGCGCGGCGCGGGAGGCGAAGGATGAATTTTCGGTCGAGGTCGCGTGCGCCTGGGAAAAAGCTTTCAATGAAGCGCAAGTTCCGGCCACGCGCAAAGTGACGTTGCGGATGACGATGGTTCTGGGGGAAGCGAAGAACAGCGTTTTTCCCGTGATGCGCCGTCTGGTGAAATGCGGGTTGGGCGGAAAAATGGGAAGCGGCAGGCAGCTTGTTTCGTGGATTCACGAAGAGGATTTTTGCCGCGCGATTGAATGGATTCTGGACCATGACGATTTCAGCGGCGTCGTGAATCTCGCCGCGCCGAATCCCGTGACGAATCGCGAAATGATGAAAATTTTCCGGCGGGTTTTCGGCGCGCCGTTCGGTTTGCCCGCGACTTCGTGGATGCTGGAGATCGGCGCGTTTCTGCTACGGACCGAAACGGAACTGATGATCAAGAGCCGAAACGTGGTTCCAAAACGGCTGCTGGACGGGGGATTTGAATTTCGTTTTCCGAAAATGGAGGACGCGGTTCGGGAAATCGAGAGTCGCGCGAAATGAATTCTCGCCGCGCCGGGCCGCAGTTTGTAGAGTGAGCGGCGGAAAATGATTTCGCCGTGAACTTCTTTAATTTTAGTCCTGACACATTGGTTGCATCGCTGGTCTGGGGTTGCATCGGCTCGGGATTTGCAATTTACGGCTGGAAGCAAAAGGAAATGGAATTTCTGTTCGGCGGCATTGCGATAACCGCGGTGACGTATTTCGCTGAATCCGCGCTCACGATGTCGGCGCTGAGCGTCGCATTGATCGCGGGAATTTTCTGGCTGAGACGGCGGTGAAAATGGGGTTCGTTTACCTCAATTTTTTAAGTCATCCGAATTCATTTGTGTCGCGAGCGAGTTCAATCCGTCGGCGCAGCAATCGCTCGACTTCAAATTCAGTCGCGTCCGGATGCTGACGGCGAATTCCTTCTCGCGCGATATCGCAGGACATTTCGTGCAGTTCCAACGCAATGGTCAGCCGCTGTTCGCCAGTCATCTGGCGATAACGTTCGATTTGTTTTTCCAATGCCGTTGTCGCGTTCATACCTGTTCAGAGCTTCAGGTATTTTATCATAATTCCAGATCCAGATCCGTCACCGCGCCGAGGGACGCGCTGGTGACGTGCGCGGCGTATTTCGCCAGAACGCCGCGGGTGTAACGCGGTTTCATCCGTTTCCATGCGGCGCGGCGCGCTTTGAATTCTTTCGCGGATATTTCCAAAGTGATTTCCCGAGTGCGCGCGTCAATGGTGATTGTGTCGCCGTTTTTCACGAGCGCAATCGGACCGCCGACATACGCCTCGGGCGTGATGTGGCCGACCACAAAACCGTGGCTGCCGCCGGAGAAACGTCCGTCGGTGATGAGCGCGACATCCTGGCCAAGGCCGCGTCCCATGATCGCGGAGGTCGGCGAAAGCATTTCGCGCATTCCGGGTCCGCCTTTCGGACCTTCGCTGCGGATAACGACGACATGGCCTTTCTTCACCGCGCCGGCGAGAATTGCTTTGAGCGCTTTTTCCTCGGACTCGAACACAATGGCTTTGCCGGTGAATTGCAATCCTTCCTTGCCGGTCAATTTTGCGACGGCGCCTTCGGGAGCAAGATTGCCGCGGAGAACGACAAGGTGGCTGTCTTTTTTAATCGGCTGATCGAACGGTTGAATGATCGTCTGCCCGGCGGGATAAGGTTTCACGTCGCGCAACGTTTCCGCCATGGTTTCGCCGGTGACGGTCAAAGTGTCGCCGTGCAGCAGGCCTTTATCCAAAAGCATTTTCATGAGCGGACGAATTCCGCCGATGGCAACGAGTTCGGACATCAGGTGTTTTCCGCTCGGTTTCAAATCGGCGAGAACGGGAACGCGTTTTCCGATTCGCGTGAAATCGTCGAGCGTCAGTTTCACCCGCGCGGAATGGGCGATGGCGAGCAAATGCAAAACGGCGTTCGTGGAGCCGCCGAGCGCGATGACCACCGTGATCGCGTTTTCAAATGCTTTTTTCGTGAGAATATCCAGCGGGCGCAATCCGGTTTTGAGCATTTGCACCACGCACGCGCCGGCGCGGCGGCAATCGTCTTTCTTCGCGGGCGAAATGGCATTTTGCGCGGAACTGTCCGGCAGGCTCATGCCGAGCGCTTCGATGGCGCTGGCCATGGTGTTCGCGGTGTACATTCCGCCGCAGGAACCGGGACCGGGAATCGCGCACGATTCGACGGCCTGCAATTCCTTCTCGCCGATTTTTCCGGCGGCGTGCTGGCCGACGGCTTCAAAAACGGAAACGATATCGAGCTTGCGCTGCGGATTGCCCGTGATACAGCCGGGAAGAATTGTTCCGCCGTACACGAACACGGCGGGGCGATTCAATCGCGCAATTGCCATGAGCGAGCCGGGCATGTTTTTGTCGCATCCACCGATGGCCACAAAACCGTCCATGCCTTCCGCGCCAACGACGGTTTCGATGGAATCCGCGATGACTTCGCGCGACACGAGCGAATATTTCATTCCTTCCGTGCCCATCGAAATGCCGTCGGAAACCGTGATGGTATTGAAAATGATCGCTTTGCCGCCGGCGTCGTTCGCGCCGGATTCCGCCTCGCGCGCGAGCTGGTCAATGTGCATGTTGCACGGCGTGACCATCCCCCAGGTGGAGGCGATGCCGATGATCGGCTTGGAAAAATCCTCGGATTTGAAACCGACGGGATAAAGCATGGCGCGGGCGGGCGCGCGATCCGGTCCGTCCACCAGGATGCTGGAATAAGGACGCGCCGGGGCGTTGCTTTTTTTCGGTTTCGCTGAATTGGATGCGACTGTTTTCATGGCGGCGCATTGTCATCGGAAACAAATCCGCTGGCAAGCCGGGGATTGGGCAAGATTGATTTTGGTCAATTTAGACGGCAAAAACCCTTTCGTAACATCTAAATTGGATGTGAATTCCAGTATTGTGTTGTTCAGTTCGTGCAGAATGCTGTAAAGAACTTTAGCACCGACCAGACCTGAATCATGAAATCACATATTCTCACCATGATAATTCTGTCCGCTTCGGCGGGTGGATTTCGCGCGGAAGCTCAAACATTTGGAAATGCCGTGAATTACAAAGTAGGCTCCAGCCCGTATTCGGTCGTGGCAGCGGATGTCAACGGCGATGGAAAAGTGGATCTGATCAGCGCCGATGAAGGCAGCTCTACCCTCACAATATTGACAAATAATGGTAGTGGCATTTTAAGTTCCAACGCGACCTGTCATGGATTGTCGAACCCCGAATCAGTTGTTTCGGCAGACGTAAACCAGGACGGCAAAGTGGATCTAATTGCCGTATGTGGTGGTACACGACGACTATCGGTGCTCACAAATGATGGAAGTGGCGGTTTTGTTATTTCCGGTAATTATATTGGTGGTGATTATCCTTACTTGGCGATAGCGGAGGATGTGAATGGGGATGGTGAAAAAGATTTGATCGGGGGCAACGGAAATTCTCTGGTTGTTTTGACCAATGTTGGTGATGGGAATTTTGTTTTGGCCTCCTCGCCGGGCACTCACGGTTGGTCCTTCACCAGCGGTGATTTTAATGGAGACGGCAAACTGGACTTGGTTCAAACAGGCGCGAGTATGGTTCCGACTTATCATGGCTATTTCATGATTTTGACAAACAGTGGCAACGGGACATTCTCTCTCTCTTTTACAAATTCGATTTCCACGCTTTGGCCCGGTGCGATAAGCGCGGCGGACTTAAACGGAGATCGCAAAGTAGATTTGGTGATTCCCGATTATAATTCGACCGAAGGAACAAATCTGATTGTATTCACGAATAACGGCACCGGATTTCTGGCGTTCGATTCCACATACGCGGTTACGAGAGGACCGGAGTGTGTGATTGCCGAAGATGTGAACGGCGATGGGAAAAAAGACTTGATTAGCACAAGTTGGAACCTGGACAGCACTTTTAACGGTCTTTCCATTTTAATAAATAATGGAAGCGGAAAA
>DASSNZ010000305.1:0-2676 GCA_035701135.1 Verrucomicrobiia bacterium | reverse complement strand
GGAACCGCGCGACATAACGCCCGTGCTGGTGGATATTTCCGATCCGGAAATCATCGCGACCTGGACGGCGGCGATGAACGCGCACGCATCGCAAACCAACGCGCGGAATTACGTGGAATTGCAATTGACGCGGGCGCGATTGCTCGGCGCGCGCGCGGGAGTCGGTCACGCGATGGCGTTGTTTCCGAACGATCCGCTGATTTTTGATTCGCTCGCGCAAGCAGGGCGGGGCGCGCGGCGTTTTTGAATTTCATGAAGATCGGCATTACGTGTTATCCCTCGGTTGGCGGCAGCGGCATTCTCGCGACAAGTCTTGGCGAGGAACTCGCACGGCGCGGGCACGACGTGCATTTTTTCAGTTACGAACGCCCGTTTCGATTGCCGGAAAATGCGCCGCGGCTTCATTTTCATCCGGTGGTCATCAACGAATATCAATTGTTCAAATATCCGGATTACACGCTGCCGTTGTCCGTGAGAATGGCGGAAGTGAGCCGCGAAAAAGGATTGGACGTTCTTCATGTTCATTACGCCGTGCCGCACGCGACGGCGGCGATTCTCGCGCGCGCAATGCTTCCGCCGGAGCAACAGCCGCGCGTGGTCACGACGTTGCATGGAACGGACAGCACGCTGCTCGGCAGCGATCCGGGTTACGGACCGGCGATTCATCACGCGCTGATCTGTTCGGATGCGGTGACGGCGGTTTCGCATCATCTCGCTTCGGAAACGCGGCGCGTTCTGGGATTTGAAGGCGCGATTGACGTGATTCATAATTTTTTTGCGCCGGAATCGCCGCGTCGTTCGCGGGAGGATGTCCGGCGCGAATTGAAAATCGAAGATGGCGAAACGCTGATTTTTCATTCGTCCAATCTTCGTCCGCTCAAGCGCATTGATCTTTTGCTGGAAACTGTCGCGCGAATTCGTCCGCGCGAAAGTTTCAAGCTGGTGATTCTCGCGGGCGGAAGTTTCGCGCCGTTCGCCGAACATGCACGTCGGCTGGAAATCGAGGATCGAATCATCGTGCGCGAAAACGTCGTGGACGTGGAGGAATACGTTCAGGCGGCGGACATCGGGCTTTTCACTTCGGACATGGAAAGTTTTTGCCTGAGCATTTTGGAGGGGATGTGCCATGGCGTTCCGAGTGTGGCGCGAGATGTCGGCGGGATTGGCGAAGTCATGGAAAATGGAGTCACGGGAAATCTGGTGAATTCCGAGAGTCCTGATGATCTGGCGCGCGCGGTGGAATTGTTGATTGTAAATTCCGCGCGGCGGATTGCGATTGGTCGCGCGGCGCGTCAACGGGCGAGCGAATTTTTTTCGGCGGACGCCATTGTCTCGCAATACGAAGCGCTTTACCGTCGCGTGTGTTCGCCGGAAAAAGCTGCGGCGGCCCGGTTGTAAATTTTCGGACTTTCCACAACCGATCTTCCCGGGCTGAAATTCCGAACGCGTTTTGCGACCGCATGTTTCAGATGCACAACGGGCTATCGTATATCATCTTTTCGAGTTGCGCCCGGTAGCGGAGCCGAAATTTCCACGATAGAATCGGCGGCATTGACCCAACCGGAAATCCCATGATGAACTCATTTTCTCGATTCCATTTTGCGTTTTTGATTATTGCTTTAGCGGCGTCAAGCGTCCCATCGCCGGCAATCGCGCTGGAATCCGCACCGAACAATTCCAGGTTCAAGGTGAAATTCGACAGCGGCGCAATTGTGAGTCTGCAAAGCGCCGATGACAGTTTCCACACTGAATTTGTCATGCCGAATCGGCGGCTTGGCGACGCATTTATTCGCTATCGAAAAAAAGGCGGAGAATGGAAATCTGCCGACAGTTCCGCACTCAAGGATTCCGGCGTTTATTCGATTTCTGACGACGGAGAAAAATGTTCCGCGACATATCAGATCACCAATGGCGATTCTGCTGCGCTGGAATTGAACATCGGTTTTTCGGCCGAAAAAAGCTCCGTGATTTGGACATTGAAACTCGAAAACAAAACCGGCGAACCGCTGGAAATCGGCGATTTCGCCGTATCGCTGCCGATGAACTCGGCGTCGCGACGTGGCTCGTCCTGGGTTTTGAAACACAGTTTCATTTCCGGCGACGGCTCGTTTCTGTTTTGGATGCGGCCCGACAGCGCGCGTCCATATCTCGTGATGATGCCGCGGGCCGGAACGCATCTGGAATATTGGGACGCGCGGAACAGGAATTATCGCGTGTTCATCCATTCCGCCGCGGCGGGCGAGGAAGCGAAAACGCACGGAACGAATTGGCGTCAGCCGAACACCAGCGTGACTCTGTCGCCGAGCGGAACCAGCGGCGACGCCTGCGCGTATGGATTTCAATTTCATTGGGCGAATGATTACGACGGAGTCCGCGAAACGCTTTTCGACAATGGCGGAATTGACGTTCAAGTTGTGCCCGGAATGACCATTCCATCCGATCTGACGGCGCGATTTGCTCTGCGGACGAAACAAAAAATTCATTCCGTCGGAGCCGAATTTCCGGAAGCCACGGAAATAAAATCGCTTGGGACAAATGGAGATTACCGGCTGTTCCAGGTGAAATTTTCACGCCTGGGCGAGAACCGGCTGGAAGTTCATTACGGCGACAAGCGCAGCATGTTCCTGGAATTTTTCAGCGCCGAACCGATTGAAACGTTGATCAAAAAACGCGGCG
>DASSNZ010000304.1:0-9309 GCA_035701135.1 Verrucomicrobiia bacterium | reverse complement strand
CCATTCCGGTCTCGGTCAGAATGGCGGTTTCATCGCCCACGATCATTTTCCGACGGCCAATAAGAATCGCGCCGTCTTTCATTTTGAAATGGCTCGGGCGATCTTTCATTTTTGGATTGTCGAACGCGGACCATGATTCCGGAATTTCTTTTTTCCCTTCGCACACATCGCAAACCACGACGCCTGTTCCTTTGCAGACCGGGCATTTCACTTTTGTGGTTCCGTGACAAATCGGACAAACACCCACGTCCGTCGGCATTCCGTTCACCATTTTGATCACGTGACCGACATGCCCCTGATTGTAAGCCTGCCATCCGTTCGCCGTCCGGAATTTCTGCCAGACATCCGTTGCGGGATGTCCCGCGACGTTCATGTGAACCCATGTTCCTTTCGTCAGTTTTAAACACGGGCCGGGACAATCGGTTTCGCCGTCTTTGCACGTTCGCGACGGACACTTCATTTTTCCCGTGCCGTGACATTGAAAACACGGTTTCATTTTTTCGCCTGAAATTTTTTCACCGGTAGCCGGAGCATTCGTTTCGGCGGAAATCGCGGTGGCAACCGCGCACGTGAGAAAAACCGCAATGAACAGTCGAAGAATGGCTGGAAAAATTTTCATGGGATTTGCCGTAAAAATAATTAAAGTTCCGCAAATCCGCACGAGAAAAAATCCCGAAAATCCAAACGCTCACAGAAACATCCGTGCGGGATGACTTTCCGTCGCGTTAATTATTTCAACATTTTCGCGAGTGTGGGTTCCATCGCGTCGGCCCAGATTTTGTAGCCTTTTTCATTCGGATGAAGCAGGTCGGGCATGATGTCGCGCGGAAGAGTGCCGTCCGGCTGGAGAAATTTTTGGCCGATGTCCAGAAATTTTACCTGTTTTCCGTCATCCAGTTTTGCAATCGCGGAATTGATCGTGGCGATCTGAGCGCGTTGCGGCGCGTTTTTTTCTCCGCGCGGAAAAATGGCGAGCAGAAGAATTTTGCTGTCGGGCAGTTTCGCTTTCAATTCGTTGACGACTGCCGTCACGCCCTGAATCACTTCGGGCGGCGTGTTGCGATTTCCCGTGTTGTTCGTGCCGATCATCAGCACGACAACTTTGGGATGAATGCCGTCCAGTTCGCCGTGTTCGATGCGCCAGAGAACGTGTTGCGTGCGATCTCCGCTGATGCCGAAATTCGCGGCGTGCCGGTCGCCGTAATAAGTTTTCCAGACCTGCGCGCCGCGCGACCGCCAGAAGTCGGTGATGGAATCTCCGAGGAACAGCAAATCAATGCCGCCTTGCTTTGCGATTTTGACAAAACCCTCGTGCCGCTGGACCCATTTGGCGTCACGCGGAACCGGATTTGTGGCAGTGTTTTCGGCGAAAACGGTTCGGGAAAAAATGGCAAGAAGTGTCAGCGCGCAAAGGAAAGAAAGTTTTCTCATGCGCGAATTGTAGAAAAATCCGCGCGCGTTGAAAAATGAATTTCTCCGGCTCTGACATCCGACGGACGACGTGTTGGAAATTCGGTGTTAATGAATCTGCAATTTCGATTGCGCTATTTTCCGTCCGCCGCGTTTTCCTCGATTTTGTCCAGAACGCGCTCGGGCTGGACATCTTTGACAAGTTCGGCAAGTTCGGGGTCGTTGGATTCCTTGATTCCCATTTTCGAAGCGATTGCGCGAACCAGCATGATCACCCGCGTGATTTCGTGTTCGGCCAAAAGGCTGATTTGCAAATCGAGGTCCGCGCGTTTGGCCGCCTGTTCGGCCATGCGGTTTTGAGTAATGAGAACAAACGTGGAAAGAAAAATCGCCTCGACCGACGCGGCCATTGCCAGAACGACGAGCGAAGGATCAAAACGCGGAACGCCGGGAACCAATCCGGTGTTGATGGCAATCCACGCGCCGAAAACCACGAGGTGCATATAAACACAAACCATGCTTCCGGTGAATCGCGTAATCCGGTCCGCGATCCGATTCTGAAACGATTTCTGCTGATTTTCCAGTCGCTTGCGAACCAGCAGCGCGCGGATGTTTCGTTCGACAACGCGCATTTCCTGCGGGTCGGCCTGCTCTGGCCCGTTGGAATTCATTTGGCTTCCTCGATGTTTTTTGTAGGTGACGCAATTGGTAAAGCCGGCGCGAAAAATCCGAATAACGAAATCAGAAATCCGAAAGAAATTCGAATTCTCGAAGCCCGAATCGTCCATTGCTCGATGGCTCCAATATCGAATTTATTTTGGGCCTCTCAAGTTTCCATCACACGCACCGGTTTTCTCCTTCGGATTTGCGCTTCGGACTTCTTTCGGATTTCGCAGTTTGGATTTCGGATTTCCTTTTCTTTCCATTAAAAACCTCGGAAAACCATTTTGCTTTTCGCGCCATTTATTCCGTTTCGTCTTCTCCGAAACCGCCGGATTCATTTTCCTCGCGGGAACCGTGGATGACGGGAGTGGGCGGTTCGAGCCGGGCTTTGTGAACGGCGCCTTCTTTTTCGAGTTTCTGTTCCGCCTCCATCGAAAATCGCGCCCAGGGAATCGCTTCCAGCCGCTCGCGTTCGATGGGTTTTCCGGTCATTTCGCAAATGCCGTAAGTGCCATTGCGAATGCGATTCATCGCCTGGTCAATTTCATAAACCGCATCCTGCTCGGAAGAAATGCGGCTCAAAGCGAGGTCGCGATCAAAGCTGTCCGTCCCGGCATCGGCCATGTGCTGGCTGAAACTGGTTTGTTCCTCCTGCGCGTCTTTCACCAGATCGCCTTTGCGGTCGAGCAGAAAATTTCGCAACCGCGCCAGGCGCTGGTATTGTTTTTTCCATTTGCCGGGGACCGGCGCGTTGGGAGCCGCCGTCGCGCCCAGGACATCCGATGTGGCGGCCCGGGGCCGGCGCGAAGTTTGTTTGACCTGCCTCGTTCGTTTCACAGCCATGAAATAAGCTGACACAGCCGACCGTGAAATCAATCCGACCGCGCCCGGAAAAGGCTGGGGCTTTTTACCCGTTCGACTTCGAGAAATGGGGAAAATCTCGAACCATGAAACCAAACGGCACGCAGAAATGCGGGCGAATTCTTTGGAACCCGCTTTGCGCGTTTCTCCGCGTTTCGGCAGATCTGCGTTCTGCGTTGTTGAATAATTTTGCGATCCCGGATTTTATCCTTCATTCCGGGTCTGCAATTTCGATTGGATTCAGAGTGGAATCCGAACCATTCTATTCCCGGTCTGGAAGCCCGCGGCGAAATTCCGGAGAATTGTTCGTCGCATGAAGTTCGGCGAAATTAATGTCTCGAAAATTTTTATTTGTTCTGCTGGTCTGCCTGTTTCAGTTCGCGCGGAGCTTTGCGCTCCCCGTGATTCCGCAGGATTTGACCATGCGCGTGTGGACCCGGCAACAGGGTCTGCCGGACGATTCCGTCACAGCCGTGTTGCAAACCAGCGACGGCTATCTTTGGGTGGGAACTTCGGCGGGATTGGCGCGGTTCGACGGCGTGCGATTTGTTTCCATTTCACCGGCGTCCGAAAAATCCAACGCGGTGATTTGCGTGACGGCGCTGTGCGAAGATTCGGCGGGCCGGCTTTGGGTCGGAACGCAGGGCAATGGATTGTTGTGTTACGAAAACGGCGCGCTGAAGCGATTTTTCGGAACCGGCGCGCCGCTGGACAAAACGATCAACAGCATCGCGGAAGATACCTCGCGCCAGTTATGGCTCGGAACGCCTTCGGGTCTGGAAAAATTGGCCGACGGGAAATTGGCGCGATTTACATCAAAGGAAGGATTGCCAAACGATTTCGTTTCCAGTGTTCACGTCGCGCGGTCCGGGACAGTCTGGATCACCACGCGCGGAGGCATGTGTCAATTCAAGAATGGCCGCATTTTTCCATATCCATTTCAAACCGACGGCCCGGGCCGCAGTCCCGAATCGCTCGGCGTGTACGAAGATCGCCGCGGAAATCTCTGGGCTTTCGGCGACACGTATCTCGTGAATCTCAAGGAAGGCAAACATCTCAACCATTTCGGCAGCGGCGATGTGACGTCGTCCATGCGCATCTGGAGTTTGTGCGAAGGCCGGCGCGGCGAACTGTGGATCGGCACGAGCGGAAAAGGTTTGTATTGTTTCGCGGACAATCAATTCATTCCGGTGACATTGCGTTCGGGAGAATTGACAAGCGACGTTCGCGCGATCTGCGAGGATCGCGAGGGAAATCTCTGGCTCGGAACGCACGGCGGCGGACTGGTTCGCCTGCAGCCGCACAATATGCGTTTGCTCGGAACGGACGCGGGATTGCCGGACCGTCCGGCGATTTGTCTTGCGGCGAATTCCCAAGGTAATTTCTGGATTGGTTTTGAGCGCGGCGGCGTTTTCACCGGAACGGAGGAACAATTCCAACGGTTGGCCGGAGAAACCGGATTGAGTTTTCGGAATTTGATTTCCTCCATCTGCGCCGCGCCGGATTCCAGCCTGTGGATTGCAACTCCGGGCGACGGGCTTTATCAGGTCGCCGATAAACGCGTGCGGCATCTCACGACGGCAAACGGGCTTGCGGACAATAATGTTCTGTCCGTGGCGGCGGATTCCGATGGCGCGATCTGGGCGGGAACTTTGTCGGGCGCGCTGCACCGGATCTCCGGAGGAATCTTGAAATCCTACGGCGCGGAGGCGGGACTTCCGGCGTATCCAATCGTTTCGATTTTGCCGGCGACGCGCGGCGGCGTGTGGCTTGGATTTTCGGATGGCGAAGTTTTTCGGGAAACCAGCGGCATGTTTCACCGAGCGGTTGAACCCGGCGCGCTTGCGGGCGAATCCGTCCGCGCCATGCACGAAGATTCCGTTGGACGATTATGGATCGGCACTTCGGGCGGGCGAATCGGTTGCGTGGCGAACCACAAATTTGAAACCTGGGATTTGAACGTCGGATTGCCGGACCGCCAGATTTTCGGAATTCTCAACGACGGTGACGGCGATCTCTGGTTCAGCACCGGAACGATGGTTTATCGCGTCTTGGAAAAAGACGTCGCCGCGTTCGTTTCGGGAAAGGGAACGCTGCGACCGCAACTGATTTACAAATCCGTTGCGGCGATTGGCCCGACGCCGGATTACGGATGGCCGCGCGCGTTAAAAGCGCCGGACGGGAAACTTTCTTTTGGAATCGCGGGCGGCGTGGTTGTTTTCGACTTGCACGCTCCGGTCACGTATTCGACTCCGCCGCCGGTTTTGATCGAAAACATTGCGGTCAATGGCGAAACGCTTTCACGCGAGGAAACCACGCCGAAAAAATCCGGAAAAAACGCGGCGTCCGCGCGGGTGCGATTGCCTTCCGAACGCTCGCTGGAAATTCAATTCACCGCGCTGGATTTTTCCGCGCCGGAAAAAATTCGTTTTCGCCATCGGCTGGATGGTTTTGATTCGGACTGGGTGACGGGCGGCGAGGCCGGACGGAGCGTGTCTTACGGACGGCTGCCTTACGGCGCTTATACGTTTCGCGTGCAGGCCGGAATGCGCGACGGCGCGTGGTTTGAAAATGAAGCGCGATTTCCATTTGTGATTCCGATTCCGATCTGGCGCACCGGCTGGGCAATTGCATTTTATATTTTCGCGGCCATGATTCTCGTGGCGAGCGCGGCGCGGGTGGTTTCGCATCGTCGTCTTCGCCGCAGGCTTGCCGCGCTGGCCGCGCAACAGGCAATGGAACGCGAACGAATGCGAATTGCGCGGGACATGCACGATGAAATCGGTTCCAAGCTCACGAAAATTTCCTTCATGAGCGAACGCGCCATCGGCGAGTTGTTCGGACAGGAACCCGTCGCGAAGAAATTGGATTCGATCGCGCGCACCTCGCGGGATTTGCTGCAATCGCTGGATGAAATTGTCTGGGCCGTGAATCCGCACAACGACACGCTGGAACATCTGGCCGCGTATCTCGGGCAGTACGCGACGGAATATTTGCACAACACGGCGGTGCGGTGCGAGTTGCGCATTGCGCGGGGTCTTCCCGAATATCCGCTCACGGCCGAGGCGCGGCACAATCTTTTTCTCGCGTTCGAGGAAGCGTTGAACAACGCGCTTAAACATGGACATCCGTCGCACATCCGGATTGCGATGCAAATGAATCATTCCAGTTTTGAGATTCGGATCGAGGACGACGGCTGTGGATTCGATTCCGCCACGTCGAACGGAAATTCCGGCAACGGAGAAATTCAACAAAAGCGTGTCGGAAACGGCATTCGCAACATGCGCCAGCGCCTTGCCGATGTCGGCGGAGAATGTCGCTTCGAAAGTCGGGCGGGGCGGGGGACGGTTGTGGTTTTCAGACTTCCGCTCGCGACGGAAATAATTCAATCCAAGGACAAATGATTCATGCAGAAAACGATTAAAGTTTCGATTGTGGATGACGAGGCCGACTTGCGGGAAAACATCGCGGCGTACGTGGATGCGGCAAAAGGTTTTCAATGCGTCAGCGTCTGGAGCAGCGCGGAGGAGGCGCTCGCGGAATTGCCGAAAGAAAAACCGGATGTGATTCTCATGGACATCAATCTCGGCGGCATGAGCGGCATCGAATGCGTCCGGCAGCTCAAACCGGAAATGCCGGAAACGCAGATCGTGATGCTCACCGTTTTTGAGGACACGGAAAAAATTTTCAGCGCGCTGTCCGCCGGCGCGAGCGGATATTTGTTGAAGCGGATGGCGCCGGCGAAATTGCTGGAAGCGATCAGCGATGTGCATCAAGGCGGTTCGCCGATGTCCGCGCCGATTGCGCGCAAAGTGGTTCAATCCCTGCAATCGCCGGCTTCGCAGCGAAGCGAAATCGCGGAATTATCTCCGCGCGAACGCGAAGTGCTCGATGGCCTCGCCGAAGGGCAGGCTTACAAACAAATCGCGGACACTTTGGGCGTGAGCATTCACACGGTGCGCAATTACATCCGGCGCATTTACGAAAAACTTCACGTTCGTTCATGCGGAGAAGCTGTGGCGAAATATTTACGGCATTGAAAACAGAAAATGACCGGCGTGACTTCTGAAAAAAAATCCTTTTTGACGGCGGGGCCGCTCGTCTCAAAATTTTGTTTTGTTTTTCTTTTGATAGGCACCGTTTTGTCGCGGGCCGCCGAAACGAATTCATGGAAACCGGCGCCCGGTCCGTTGCTCACGCGATGGGCGGCGGATGTTTCCCCGACCAACGCGCATCCGGAATATCCGCGTCCCCAGCTTGTTCGCGACGAGTGGCTGAATCTGAACGGCCTGTGGGATTACGCCGTCACATCGTCCAATGCGACGAGCGCGGAAAAATTCGATGGAAAAATTCTTGTTCCGTTTCCAATCGAATCCGCGCTTTCCGGCGTGATGAAGTCGTTCGATGAAAACAGCACGCTTTGGTATCATCGCACGTTTGCGGTTCCGGATTCGTGGCGGAACAGGCGGGTGCGTCTGCACTTCGGCGCGGTGGATTGGAGCGCGCGCGTTTTCGTCAATGGCAAATTCATCGGGCGGCATCGCGGCGGCTATGATGCGTTCACGTTTGACATCACGGACGCTTTAAAATGGGACGGCGCGGAGAAAATTGTCGTCGCGGTTGAGGATCCGACCGAAGGCGATCAGCCGCGCGGAAAACAATCGCGAAAACCGGAGGGAATTTTTTACACGCCCACGTCCGGCATCTGGCAGACGGTCTGGATCGAGCCGGTTTCCTCGGAATGCATTGATGATCTGTGTCTGACTCCGGACGTGGACGCCGGAGTTTTGCGGGTGCGCGTCGCGGTCGGCAGTTTGTCCGAATCGCTGAAAGTGGAAATCACCGCGCTCGCCGACGGCAGAGAAGCGGGCCGCGTCACGGGTTTGCCTAACAAAGAGCTGATCGTTCCGATTTCGTCGCCGCATCTTTGGTCGCCGGGTGATCCGTTTTTATACGATCTGCGGGTTACGCTGAAGGACGGAAATCGCGAGGTGGATTCCGTCGCCAGTTATTTTGGAATGCGCAAGGTGGCATTGCGCAAAGACGATTCCGGCGTGACGCGAATCGCGCTGAACGATAAGTTTTTATTCGAGATTGGCGCGCTGGACCAGGGATTCTGGCCGGACGGCATTTACACCGCGCCGACGGACGAGGCGTTGCGTTACGACATCGAATTTCTGAAACGCTCGGGTTTTAATCTCGCAAGAAAGCACGTCAAGGTCGAACCGGACCGTTGGTATTATTGGTGCGACAAACTCGGCCTGCTGGTCTGGCAGGACATGCCAAGCGCGAACAACAATACCATCGAAGGACGCACGCAGTTTGAAGCCGAACTTCAGCGAATGGTTGAAGGTCGGCGAAATCATCCTTCGATCATTTTATGGATTTTGTTCAACGAAGGCTGGGGGCAATACGACACGGAGCGGCTGACATCGTGGCTCAAAGCATTCGATCCGTCGCGTCTCGTGGACGATGCGAGCGGATGGACGGACAAGCGCGTCGGAGACATCATGGACGTGCACAGTTATCCGGGACCGGAATCGCCTTCGTCCGATGGAAATCGCGCGGCGGTGCTCGGCGAATTCGGCGGGCTGGGCCTCGGCTGGCCGGGACACACATGGTCGGACAAGTTCTGGGGTTATCTTCCGATGGCCGATCAAAAAACTTTGACGGAACGGTATTTTCAGCTTCTGGACCGGGTTTATATTCTGCGAAATTTTTTTGGATTGAGCGCCGCGGTTTACACGCAGACCACGGATGTGGAAACCGAATGCAATGGTTTGATGACGTACGATCGCCGGATTTCAAAAATCGAGCCCGCGACCGCTTTCGCCGTCAACATCGGCAAAGATCGCCAGAGTCCCGCCAGCGTCATCGCGCCCGACGCTTTGTATGGGCGGGTTTTGTGGAAATACACGACGGAGCATCCGCCGGAAAGCTGGTTTCGATCCGGGTTTAACGACGCGAACTGGATGGAAGGATTGGGCGGATTTGGCGCGAAGGACACGCCGGGAACGATGGTCAACACGGAATGGAAAACGCCGGACATCTGGCTGCGGCGCGAATTCACGATCACCAATCAGGATGTGCGAAAGGCGCGTCTTCAGCTTCATCACGACGAAGATGCCGAAATTTATTTGAACGGAGTTCTCGCCGCTCGGGCGACAGGATACGTGACGAGTTATTACGAAATGGAAATCAGCCCCGAAGCGATGGCGGCTTTGAAACCGGGAATCAATTCCATGGCGGTGCATTGTCACCAGACCAGTGGCGGTCAATTCATTGATGTCGGAATTGTTGTGCCGCCAACCGAGACTGCGAAATCCAAAAAATAACAGCAAAATCCGACACTCGAAAATCCGAAAAAATTCCCAA
>DASSNZ010000303.1:0-4012 GCA_035701135.1 Verrucomicrobiia bacterium | reverse complement strand
GCGAAAATCGAGGCAATCAACGCCGGCTGCGAGGAAGCGGTGATGCTGAACGCCGAAGGTTTTGTTTCCGAATGCACGGGCGACAACATTTTCGTCATCAAAAACGGAAAACTGCAAACGCCGCCGCTTTCCGCCGGCGCGCTTTATGGAATCACGCGCCAGGTGGTGATTGAACTGGCCGAAAAAGCGGGCATTCCCGTGAGCGAACCGAATCTCACACGCTACGATTTGTTCAACGCGGACGAATGTTTCGTCACCGGAACCGGCGCGGAAATCATGCCCGTCGTGAAAGTGGACGGCCGCGTGATCGGCTCCGGAAAGCCGGGTTCGCTCACGAAAAAACTCGTTGCGGATTACCACGCCTTGACGAAAGCCTCCGGCGAGCCGATATGAAATATACTACGTTAAATAAGTTGAAAAAGTTAAATGAGTTGAACGCGGCGCGCGATTCGCTCGTCTTTTATTTAACCCATCACTCATTGAACGGCTGACGATTATGCTGTGCTGCATTTGCAAGGAACGCGAAGCCACGGTGCATCTGACCCAGATTGCTGGCGATAAAATGCAGAAAGTGGATCTCTGCGAGGAATGCGCGAAAACCAAAGGCGTGAATGATCCGACCGGTTTTTCGCTGGCCGATTTGTTGCTCGGCCTCGGCGCGTCCCAGGAAATTGATCAATCGTCCGGCGGAACGGAATTGAAATGCCCGCGCTGCGGTTTCACTCAGGCGGATTTCAAAAAAGCCGGGCGACTCGGCTGTCCCGAGTGTTACAAAACCTTCGCCGAAGGCCTGGACGGATTGCTCAAATCCATGCACAAAGGAACGCGCCACGCGGGAAAAGTTCCCGAAGCGCTGCGCCAGACGCGGGATTTGTCGGATCGCCTGAAGACGCTTCAGAAAAAACTCGCCAAAGCCGTCGAGGAAGAACACTTCGAGCAGGCCGCTCTTTTGCGTGATGAAATCAAACAAATGAGCGCCAAACTGAGCAACCTCACCGCCACCTGAAATGGATATTCATGACTTTCTCATTCCACCCGCCGAAATCGCCCGGCGCAAAGGACCGCATGATCGCATTGTGATGTCCAGCCGCGTCCGGCTGGCGCGCAACATTCAGGACGCCGCATTTCCCGGCTGGGCCAAAAAAACCGAGCGCATCAAAATCCTCGATACCATCCGGCCCGCCGTCGAGAAACTTCCCGACATGAAGGAATCGTTCTCGGAATCCATGGACAATCTTTCGACGCTGGACAAACAAATCCTGGTCGAACGGCATTTGATCAGCCGCGAGCACGCGGCAAAAAGCGCCGGAAGCGGATTGGTTTTCAATCACGACGAAACGTTATGCGTGATGATCAATGAGGAAGACCACATGCGAATGCAATCGCTCCGGCCCGGCCTTCAATTACGCCAGGCCTGGGCGGCGATTGACGCGGTGGATTCCGCGCTGGAAAAAAAATTGGATTACGCGTTCAACTCGGATCTCGGTTATCTCACCGCGTGTCCCACGAATATCGGAACCGGCATTCGCGTCAGCGCGATGCTTCATTTGCCCGGACTGGTTTTGGCCGAGCAGATCAATCCGATTATTCAATCCGTGAATAAACTGGGACTGGCCGTGCGCGGATTGTACGGCGAAGGCACGGAAGCGCTCGGAAATGTTTTCCAGGTGTCCAATCAGATGACACTCGGCGAATCGGAAACCGCCATTGTCGAACGTCTGGAGAAAGTGCTGGCGCAAATCATTGAGCATGAGGAAAACGCGCGGGCGACGTTGCTCGAAAAAAAGCCAAAAATGGTTTTCAATCATATTGGCCGCGCCTACGGCATTCTGGCCAATGCCCACAGCATTTCATCGAAGGAAACGATGAATTTGCTTTCGCTGATGCGGCTGGGCGTGGACGTGGGACTTTTCCCCGGGGTGGATCGGGCGTTGGTGGACGAATTGTTCATCATGACGCAACCGGCGCATTTGCAGAAACAGCATTCGGAAAAGCTTTCCGCCGAGGAACGTGATTTGCTCCGAGCAGATATGGTGCGAGAGCGATTAAAGGGCGTTCGCCGGCCGGTCGCCAGACTGTCTCCGGGTCCGCAGACCGGCGGATTGGACAAACCGCAAAAATGATTGCATTGTGAAACAGACCTATGAGTGACGAAGCCATGAGTAATTTTACGCCGCGGGCGCAGCAGGTGCTCGCATTGGCGCGCAAAGAAGCGGATCGGTTCAACCATAATTTCGTGGGCACGGAGCACCTTTTGCTCGGACTGATCAAACTGGGGCAGGGCGTCGCGGTGAACGTTCTTCAAAAAATGGGCCTCGACCTGGAAACCGTCCGCATGGAAGTGGAAAAACAGGTCGGCACCGGCCCGGACCAAAAAATGATCGGCAACATTCCCTACACGCCGCGCGTGAAAAAAGTCCTCGCGCTCGCGTCCAAGGAAGCCAAGGCGCTGAATCATACCTACGTCGGAACGGAACATATCCTTCTCGGTCTGTTGCGCGAAGGCGACGGCGTCGCCGCGCGTGTTTTGAAAAATCTCGACGTGGACATCGAGCAGACGCGCCAGGAAATTCTGAAGGAACTGGATCCGAATTTTGCCGCGCAGGAGGAATCCGCCGGCGCGCCCGGCGAAGGTCCGGTTGAAAAACCGGCCGGAGAGAAAAAAGGCGAAGTCAAAACGCCCGCGCTGAAAGCGTTTGGCCGCGACCTCACGGAAATTGCCCGCAAAGGCGAAATGGATCCGGTCATCGGACGCAAAAACGAAATCGAACGCGTTATTCAAATTCTCTGCCGCCGCACGAAAAACAATCCCGTTCTGCTCGGCGAAGCGGGCGTTGGCAAAACCGCCATTGTCGAAGGTCTCGCGCAGGAAATCGCCGCGGGAAATGTTCCCGAATTGCTGCGCGACAAACGCGTCATTACGCTCGACCTCGCGTTGATGGTTGCGGGAACAAAATATCGCGGTCAGTTTGAAGAGCGCATCAAAGCGGTGATGGATGAAATCCGCCGCTCGAAAAACATCATTCTTTTCATAGACGAATTGCACACGATTGTCGGCGCCGGTTCCGCCGAAGGAACGATGGACGCGTCGAACATCATCAAACCCGCGTTAAGCCGCGGTGAATTGCAATGCATCGGCGCGACGACGCTGAACGAATACCGCAAATACATCGAAAAAGACGCCGCGCTTGAGCGCCGTTTTCAATCGGTCAAAGTGGAAGCGCCTTCGGTCGAGGAAGCGATTTTGATTTTGAAAGGGCTGCGTCCGAAATACGAGGACCATCACAAAGCGGAATTCACCGATGACGCGATTGCGGCATCCGTGAAACTTTCCGACCGTTACATCACCGATCGTTATTTGCCGGACAAAGCCATTGATCTGATGGACGAAGCCGGTTCGCGCGCGCGCATTGGAACCATGACCCGTCCGCCCGAAGTCAAGGAACTCGAGGCGGACATCGAAGAGATCAAGTCCAAGAAAGAACGCGCGATCAAGAACCAGGATTTCGAAGGCGCGGCTTCCATGCGCGACAAGGAAAAACATGCGAAGGAAAAACTCGAAGCCGTCTTGAAGGATTGGCGCACGATGCGTGAGGAAAAACGCGTCAAAGTGGACGAGGAAGACATTTTGCAGGTCGTTTCCAAATGGACCGGCATTCCGCTGCAACGCATGGAACAGGGCGAAATGCAGCGCCTGATGAAGGTTGAAGAAGAAATGACCAAAGTCGTCGTCGGGCAGAAAGAAGCCGTCTCGGCGATTTGCAAGGCTTTGCGCCGTTCGCGCGCGGACCTGAAGGATCCGCGCCGTCCGATCGGAACATTCGCTTTGCTCGGACCGACCGGCGTTGGAAAAACATTGCTCGCGAAAACACTGGCGGAGCAGATGTTCGGCGATCCGAAAGCGCTCATTCAATTGGACATGAGCGAATACATGGAAAAATTCAATGTTTCGCGTCTTGTCGGTTCTCCGCCCGGATACGTCGGTTACGAAGAAGGCGGCCAGCTCACCGAA
>DASSNZ010000302.1:0-3337 GCA_035701135.1 Verrucomicrobiia bacterium | reverse complement strand
TCGCCTCCACTTCATCACCCAGCCGGAATATTTTTTTCCTACCGTTTTCCTCCGGCGTCTGCACCGTCACTTTGAATTCCGGCAATTTATATTCTTCGAGCCGGAACAACGTGGCATTTCCAATCGTATATTTATGCGTTTCGTCCCAGAACGTGACGCGGTATTCGCCCAGCGGCATTTTTTCCGTGAGTTCCAGATCTCCCCACGCGCTGCCGAAGGAATTGAGCGTGATGGTTTCGGATTTGATTTTCGCGCCGCGCGGATCGGTGATTTCAAATTGAATTTTCTGATTCGCAGGCGTGGTGTAAATCGAATCGTCATAACGGCGCGCGATGAATTTCCAATGCGCGGTTTCCTTCGGACGATACGCCGGCCGATCAGTGAAAGCGTAAAGGCGCCATCGCAATGCCAAATCCGCTGTTATCCCTGAAAAATTCTGGAAAGTTTGATAGGATTGACCATCGCTGAACGCCTGACGATTCGTGGAAATCGCGCTCGCGAAAAGTTCGGCGTTGCGGCCGGCGTGCTGTTCCAATTGGAAAACCGCTATGCCGTTTGTGTCCGCCGTTTTTTCGTATTCGCGCCAATGCCATTTCCTGTCGTCGTCCCACCAGCTTTGCCACAATTTTATTTTTGCTTTGAGAATCGGTGAACTGTCGAGCGCGTTGCAAAAATAAACGAGCGCCTGTTTTCCCGATGCTTTCAAAACCAGCGCGGCGTCCGTGACGAGAACAATTTCCCGCGCGCTTTTTCCTCCGCCTTGAGCTTCGAGAACGTACGCGCCCGGCTTGAGTTTTTCGTCGAGATGAAGCGTGTCATTTCCGGGTTGGTAGTTAGCTTTAGAGCTTGTGGTATGAATCTCGCCCTCCTCCTCTCCCCCGCTCCGAGCGGGGGAGAGGGTGTCCGAAGGACGGGAGAGGGGCTGGGGGTGAGGGTCATACGACCACGACTTAATTTTTTCGCGGCCACTCAGATCAATCGTTTGAAGCCATTCTTTTCGATTCTCGTCCTCCGCGGGAAATTGCACGTCGCGATTCAATTCCACCGGATACAGCGCAAGCTCGATATGTTTCACATTGCGCCAGTTCAACTGATATTGAATTTCCGAATCCGGCAAAAAAATATTCGCAACGCTGACGCCAAGCTGCGGATCGGTGATATTTTTAATTTGTTGTTGCGCCTGTTCCCAGTAGCGCGTTTCGCCTTTTTTGAATTCGCTCACGAGTCGGCGAAATAATTCCAGCGCCTTCGGATAATCCGGCTCCGAGCGCCACGAACCGTTTTCGAGCGGAATCACCCGGCCCCGGCCTGTCATCCATTCCGCGTAATTGTAAAGCGCATCGTCGTACCAATCCGTCGTTTTTCCGGCCTGAATCGCACCTTCAAATTCCTCGGGAACCCGCGCGAACTGGTTGGCTCCGCCGCCGCGATTCTGAATTGTCATCGCAATCAGATAATGCGCGTGCGCCTTGTCATTTTCCGTTTGCGAAATTTTCAGCGCGTTTTCGAGAATATCGAGCGGAACGTAATTTCCCCAACTGCCGTAAGAATAATACGGCTGAACTTGCGGCGGTTTGGCCATCCGCCAGACTATCGCCAGATAACGCGCGCGCGCCGGATTCAGATCGCTCTGGCCGGCCCACCAGTCGAGCGCGGCCTGATAATGCGGCCACGCTTCGCCCCAGTTCTGATGATTGCGGCGCGTCCAGAAAAAATCTCCAAGTGATTCCTCGACTTCCGCCCAGACACGATCGTGCTGGTCTTCGCGCGTAAGATCGCGAATCTGTTTTTCAAGATCCGAACGCGCTTCATCCAACTTTGTAGTGTCGGCGTTTTCAGTGGACGCGGCGGAGCGCCATTGCGTGTCGGCGCGGCGAAATTCCACCCAGCGTTGTTCGCCGGACGGGAGATGGGTCAGCGTGATCTGCCGGTAAATCTCATTGGCTTTTGCGAACGAACCTTCGTCGAACAATTTTTCGGCGTCGGATTTGAGCGATTGATATTCCGACGGAAGCGCGGCGCGCAAATGAAGCAGAGCGAAGCAAACCAGGAAAAAGAGAAATCGCGATTTCATATTTTATTTGGACGTTTGAAAATGTTCCCTCACGACAGCCCAGCGGAAAAATTCCCCAGCGCGCCGGTTTTGGCAACCCTACGAATCAGGTGTTTTACACTGATAACGCGCCGGGCGGAAATTTCTTAGTAAATTTCGGGAGCGCGCCCGCCCGGGCGCAGTTCGGCGCGCCTCGCGCAGAACACGAGCGAGCCGAAACGTATAAATTGCTTCGCGATTTTTAACGGATTTGAACTTTCACGCGCAACTGCGGGCAGCGAGGTGCGGCCCGCAGCGCCCGGGGCGGGCGCGTTCCCCTTTTTATTTCGGCTTAATGGCAGGCGAGACGCGGTCCCGTTCCAAACCGATTCGCGTAATCTCAAGAATCAACTGGTGGCCGTTTTCTGAATCCGGCTGAATCGCCCACGCGCCTCGCGCCAGGCATCGGTTTCGGCGGGATCGAATTGCTTCACCTCGCTGGACGCGCGAACGGCGGAACGAATGTCCGCCAGTGACCGGATTTCGCCGTTGGAACGCGCCTGAACGAGGAGGTTTCCCATCACGGTCGCCTCAATCGGACCGGCGAGAACCGGGCGGTTCGCGGCGTTCGCGGTGAACTGATTCAGCAATCCATTTCGCGAACCGCCGCCGACGATGTGGACCACTTCGATTTTTGCGCGCGTCAATTGTTCCAGACCATCGAGCACCGACGCGTAGGTCAACGCGAGGCTTTCATAAACACAGCGCGCGAACTGGCCTTCCGTTTCGGGAACCGGCTGCCCGGTTTCGCGGCAGAAATTCTGAATCGCGGCCGGCATGTCGGGCGGATTCAAAAACCGGTCATCGTTGGGATCCACAAACGAGCGGAACGCCGGAGCTTCGGCGGCCATCTGCGCGAGTTGCTCGTAGGAATAATTATTTCCTTTTTCGGCGAATGCGCGCCGGCATTGTTGCGCAAGCCAAAGGCCCATAATATTTTTCAAGAGCCGGTACGTCCCGTCCACGCCGCCTTCGTTCGTGAAATTCAATTCCAACACGCGCGGCGAAAGCAGCGCGTCGCGGACTTCCACGCCCAGCAGCGACCACGTCCCGGAACTGAGATACGCCCAGTTGCATTTTCCGGTGAATTGCGTCGGGACCGCGGCGACGGCCGAGCCGGTGTCATGCGCGGCGGGCGTCACCACATTGACGCGTCCCAGGCCGGCGCGCTCGGCGATTTCCGGCCGGATGATTCCGATGGGAGAACCGGGCGGGACGATTTCCTGAAAAATTTTTGCCGGAAAT
>DASSNZ010000301.1:0-4809 GCA_035701135.1 Verrucomicrobiia bacterium | reverse complement strand
AATCTCGGCGCGCACTTCCTTTTGCTGGTCGCGAGCGAGTTTGATGTTGTCGTTCTTCTGATTTCCCGGGCTGGGATTCAATTGAATAATGCGCTCCCAGTCGGCGTACGCGGCTTCTAGCTTTTCAAGGTTTTCGTTGTTCAACGACCATTTTGAATAACAATAATACGCCGCCAGACCGAGCAAAAGAACAGCAGCAGCGGCCCCAATCACAAAATAAAGATTTCTTTTGATCCAGGCCATACTAGAGCTTGAGCGGGTTTTTCAGCACGACAAGAAATCCAATGCTGAAAGTGTGCGTCGTGTCGTCCGGAACAATCTGTCCGACGATCTGCGTGTCCTTGGAATCAAACATCGGACTCGCCTTCAATTCATTTTCGAGCGTGTAAATGATCGTGGTGTTCGCGTCCGAAACCACGCTCGACCAATCCACGGCGCGACAAATGATTTTGATCGTTGAAATCTGATTTGTTCCCGCGCTGGCAAGCGTCGGAAGAACCGGCGCTCCCGGTGTCGCGGGCGCAGTGGGTGCTGCGGGCGCAGCAGCAGCTTCCGGCGGCGGCACATACCTCCGGTAATCATAGGTCGGGCGGTTTATCGCTGGAGTTTCCATTGTCGGCGCGCCCGGCATCATCCCATTCATCGAACCCACGTCCGGAACGGTGGAAAGCATTTGTTCGATCCAAATGCCGGTTTCGACCTTCAATTTTTTCTGGCTCTCCTGCTCCGACTTGATCAAAACCCGGCGCAATTCCGTGAGCACATTTCCCCAATAATAACGGCCTTCCATCCATCCGGCGACCTGCGCCAGTTCGTTCGTGGCCGCGTTCAAATTCGAGTAAGCTTTTTTGAATTCCACTTCGCGCATTTTCAGCGGCTCCAGAATGGGACTCACATTCTTCTCCAGCTCCGAGCGTTTCACTTCGGCCAGATTCTGGAAAAGCAATCCCATAATCGCGACCACGGCAACCAGGCTGAAAACCGTCGCAATCAGGTAAGGTTTTTTTTCGTTGAAACTCTGCAATCGGCGCGTGCTTTGCGGAATCAGATTCAATTCCACCGGGCAATGCGCGAGATTTCGCAATCCCAATCCCACGACTTCACCGAGCGAATGCGCCACGCGCGCCAGTTCTTCCAGGTTCAACGTCGGATCCAATTGCACGTTGCGCAGCGGATTGAAATATTCCACCGGCATGTTCAATTTTTCCGCGAAAAACTGCGCGGTGTAAGGCATTACGGACGCGCCGCCGCAAAGGAATAATCGCGCCGGAGTCGAACCACCCTGCTGGCCGCGATAAAACTGCATCGTCTGGTTGACCTGAATGTGCAGCCGCGTCATGAACTGGCGCGCAATTTTTGAAATTGCGGCCTGATGCGGATTTTCCGGCTCCTCGTACGCGCCGCCGAGACTGACGAATCCTTCCTCGATCTTGATTTTTTCCGCCGCGTCGAATTTCAGTTTCGCTTCGGTCGCAAAGTCCTGCGTGATCGAATTCGCGCCGAGATTGATGCTGCGCGAGAAAACTTTTCCCTTTTCAAAGAAAAGCAAATTGCTCGTCTTGGCGCCGATATCGAGCAACATCGTGCATTCTTCGATGTCGCCATAATTATACCGGAACGCGTTGCACAATGCCGCCGGTGAAACGTCCGCAACCTGCAATCGCAGTTTCGCGGTTTCGGCCACGCGAAACAAGCCTTCCACGATTTCCGCCTTGATCGCAACCAGCAGCACTTCCAATTCACCGCCGGCCGTCGTGCCGAGAATCTGATAATCCCACACGACTTCCTGAAGCGGAAACGGCACATTTTGCTGCGCCTCGTATTGGATAATCTGGGTGACTTTGCCGGGATCAACGGGCGGCAATTTGACGAACTTGGAAAAAACATGAAAACCCGGCGCGCAAACATTTACGTCGCGCGACTTGATCGCCCTTTCGGCCAGCTCGGTCTGGAGCGCCTTCAGAACAACGGCTTCGCGGGTGGATTCCTGCGCGCCTTCGGCGCCGAGCGAACGGATCGCGTATTGTTTCAGACGCAAACCGCCGGCCTCATTAACTTCAAATTCGGCGAGCTTGAGGCTGCCCGCTCCGAAATCCACCGTCAGAAATGATTTCAATTTCAGCATCGGCTGTTAACGCTTCAACTCGCGGCCACGCCGGTTCATGCGCGCCGGTTTCGAGGAAGCCTGTGGTGGTTATCAGAAATCCAGAGAACGGGTCAAATAGAAAAGTAAAATTTTCGCGCAACATTTCTCGCAATCACCCGCAATTCAAAATAATAATGCGCCGGCGGGAGATTCAACCCATGTCGCCGCGCCGCCGTTGCCATTACGTTTTCAAAATGCGTGGTCATTGCAAAATTATGCCGCCAATGATGGCGCGATTTTCCCGGCGCGAGTTCCCGAAACAAAATGATGCGGCTCCCGATTTCATAAAATACCGATGAATTTGATTCAACGCAGAGACGCGGAAATGCAAAAAATAATTCCAAATATTTTATCATTCTGTCGAAATCAAAACCTGAACCTAACATTTAAAATGTTCCGCGCGTTTGTCCGTGGTAAAGTTCTTCATCCGGCAGCATCATTCCGCCGAAATTAAATATGCGACTCACGGAAAAAAAACGGCAATGGCTGGTTCGCATTCTTTGCATTTGCGTCAGCGCCGTCGCGCTTTTTCTTTTAACGCGCCGGATTCCGCCGAAATCGTTGGCCGAAGTATTTCGCTCCGTTCGCTCCGGCTGGCTGATCGCCGCGATATTATTGTACGGCGCGCTTTTTCTTCCGGCGTCATGCCGCTGGCTTTTCGCGTTTCGCCTGACCGGAAACAACACAACTTACGCGTCCGCCACGCGCATCGCGCTCATCGGGCATTTTTTTTACACGCTTCTCCTCGGAGCGGCCGGAGGCGATTTCGCGAAATCCGCGTTGTTCGCGCGCTGGACAAATTGTCCGTTGCCCCAGGTGCTCGCCGCGTCGTCGTTTGATCGCTTGTTAGGATTTGGCGGACTGCTGCTGCTCGGCGGAACAACTTTCGCCATCGCCGCCGCGAACGGCGGATTCGCCGGACTGGGTTCGTTTTCCATTCACTGGCGCTGGTGGTGGCTGGCCGTTGGAATCGTCCTCGCGATTTTGCTCGCGCTGGCGCTGACCAAAGGCGCGCGCAGCCGCATCGGCGCGCGATGGGTGAAAGCGTTTGTCATCAGTGGAAAAAATTTAATCAGATCGCCGCGCACGTTTTGGATTGGACTCGGTTGCAGTTTCGCGGTGCAATTCGCATTGAGCGGCGTGCTCGCGCTGAATCTTGAGGCGGTAAGTCACACGCCGGTGCCGTGGCTGAGATTGCTTTGGACTTTTCCCGTTATTTCGGTCATCAGCGCGCTGCCGATTACCGTCGCCGGAATCGGCGTGCGCGACAGCGCGGCGCTGGCGTTGCTCGGCTTGTGCCATATTCCGGCGGCGGATGCGATTGCGGCGTCGCTGCTGACAGCGACGGCGAGTTTGCTTTGGACGGCGATTGGCGGACTGATTTTCTGGCGGGAAAGCGCGCGGAACGCCGGAAGTTTTCGTTCCGCTGAAATTTCCGCCGCAACCGGCGCCGAGTGAGTTCACCGGTGATTTCGAAAACCGAAATTCAAAATCAAAATTTAAAATCTGGAAATTACCGGAAATGAAATTTCCGCCCGCGCGAAAATAACGCTGGACGTTCCCGCCTGTCGCGGTTAACAGAAACGGCGCAAATTTGAATTTCGCGATTTCAGGGCTTGACGCCTTTTGAATCGTGGCATAGACACACTGCAAAAGAACCGGAGAAAACCATGGCTGAAAAAACAATTGAACAGCGAGTAAAAGAAATTATCGTCGAGCAACTGGGCGTGAACGCGGACCAGGTGACACCCGAAGCCAAGTTCATCGAAGATCTGGGCGCGGATTCCCTGGACACCGTCGAACTGGTCATGGCGCTCGAAGAGGAATTCGGCCACGAAATTCCCGATGAACAGGCCGAAAAGCTGCAAAGCGTTGGCGATGTCATCAAATACATCGAAGACGTCCAGCAGAAATAATTTCATTTTGGATCCTTGCCGGGCAGCTTGAACTGGTTTCAGCTTGAGTTGCCCTTTTATTTTTTTCTATGCCCACCACCTGGACAGAGCGCAGAGTCGTCATCACGGGTCTCGGAGTCGTCACTCCACTCGGCAACGAAGTGGACGTCTTTTGGAACAACCTGATCAGCGGCAAATGCGGCGTGGAAAAAATCACCGCGTTCGACGCCAGCCCCTTTGCGACGCAAATCGCCGCGCAGGTGAATAATTTCGATCCCAGCCCGGCGTTTCCCGCGCCCAAGGAAGCCCGGCGCACCGACCGCTATTCGCAATTCGGCATCTATGCCGCGTGGAAAGCTCTCCAGGATTCCGGACTCGACATGAACAAAGCCAATCCGGACGAAGTCGGCGCGTTCATCGGTTCGGGCATCGGCGGATTGCAAACGACCGGCGAGCAGTTAAAAGTGCTTTTCGAGCGCGGTCCCGGCCGACTTTCGCCCTTCATGATTCCAATGCTGATATCGAACATGGCTTCGGGATTGGTCTCAATGTATTACAATTTGCGCGGCCCGAATTTTGCAACCTGTTCCGCTTGCGCCACCGCAAACCACGCCATCGGCGAAGCCTGGCGCACGTTGAAAATGGGCGATGCGAAAGTGATGCTCGCCGGCGGCGCGGAAGCCGCAATCGTCCCCATCGGCATTGGCGGATTTTGCGCGATGCGCGCCATGAGCACGCGAAACGATGATCCGCAACACGCCTCGCGTC
>DASSNZ010000300.1:0-5008 GCA_035701135.1 Verrucomicrobiia bacterium | reverse complement strand
GATTTCTATGCTCGAACCTAAAGGAATTATTTTCGATTGCGACGGAACATTGGCCGACACGATGCCTTTGCACTGGCGCGCGTGGCAGATTGTTGCGGCGCGATACAAACTGCACTTTCCCGAAGAACGATTTTATTCGCTCGGCGGCGTGCCGTCGCGCGACATTCTGAAAATGCTCGCGGAGGAGCAAGGCATCACGCTCGATCACCTGAAGGCCGCGCACGAAAAAGAAGAGGCTTATGCGCCGTTGATGGCGCAGGTGGAACCGATTCACGTCGTCGTGAATATTGCGAGGGAAAACTACGGCAAAATTCCGATGGCCGTCGCGTCGGGCGGAACGCGTCAGATCATTCCGCAAGTGCTCGAACATCTTGGCATCAGCCATTTATTCAACGCGGTCGTCACAAGCGAATGCGTTGTGAACCAGAAACCTGCGCCGGATATTTTTCTCGAAGCCGCGCGGCGCATCGGCGTGGAACCGCAATTCTGCCGCGCTTACGAGGACACCGATCTGGGCTTGCAGGCGATTCGCTCCGCGGGAATGGAAGCGGTGGATGTGCGGGAATTGCTGGGAAAGGTGTAAGTGATTTGTGGTTGGTAACTGGTGATTGATGATTCGGAAGGCGAAATTATTTCAAGCAAATCATCCAATTACATAATTACGAATTACAATTACCAATCACCGTTTCTTCCACACATAACGTGTCATCAAAACGCGAAGCACCGCCGTCAGTGGAATCGCGAGAATTCCGCCGAGCAATCCGCCCAGCAACGCCGTCCCGAACATCACCGCGAGAATGATCGTCAGCGGATGCAGCCCGACACGGTCGCCCATGATTTTCGGAGAAATGACCAATCCTTCCAGCGTCTGCACGACGGCAAAAACGATCAGCACGTAAAGCGGATGCATCCAGTCGCCGTATTGCACGACCGAAATAATCAGAGCGGCGAAGCACAATACAATCGCGCCGAGAAACGGAATCATCGTCAACGCCACCGCCGCCGCGCCCAACAATATCGCGTATTGCAATCCGGCGATTAAAAAACCAATCGTGTAAAGAATCCCATCGGAAATCGCCACCAACACCTGGCCGCGAAAAAATGCGATGAGATAATCGTTGATCGAGCGGAGCACGAAAACGAGTTCGTCCTTGAAAGTGGAATCCGCAAGCGGCAGATAGTTCGTCCACTTGGATTCGATGCCGCGTTTTTCCAGCAACAGATAAAAAGCGTAAACCGGCACGAGCGCGAGTCCCACCAGAACTCCGAACCACGCGGCCACGCGCCCGACCTGTCCGAAAATCCAGCGGCCCACGGTGGGCAGCGCGCCGGTCAGCAAGTCGGTCGCGGATTGCAATGTGCCGTTGTCGAACGCGCCGGTTTTCGTTGGCGGGGCATTGGTTGTCGCGGTCGTTGTTTCCGTCAGGTTGGTTGAGGTGATATTGGCGGAGTCGTTCGTGACGGCGCCGGAATTTTCGCGGTCTGCCGGAACGGTTTCCAGCTTGAATAATTTCCGAACAAGCGGCGGCGGGTTGTCCACCCATTTTTGCGCCTGTTGTTCGATACGCGCGGTGTAATCGGGAATGCGCCCGGCCAGTTGGCGCGTTTCAATCACGAGTTGTGGAATGATGCTGCCGAATAAAATTCCGACGATTAAAAGCGCGATGGCGAAGACGGCGGTGATTGCTTTCGCGCGCGAAAGTCCTTTCTTCTCGAAATGATCCACGACCGGATCAAGCAGATACGCGATGATTCCACCGGCTGCCAGCGGCCACAGAACCGGTGAAAGAATCTGAAGCACGCGGCCCAATCCCCAGATCAAACCCACCGCCAGCCCGACGAGTGTCGCGACAGCCAGTCCGCTCACCGCCAGCCAGATGAGCCGCGCCTGTTTGGGAGTGGGTGGAAGGAAATTCATGAGAAAATGGAGAATGGAAAATGACGGACGGGAAAATACATTCCAAGGCGATTTGTCATCGCCATTTTCGATCTTCCATACTCTATCTTCATTTTAACAATTTACTGCCCGAGCTTCTTCGATTTCTCCGCCGCCGCGCGAACGGCGGTGATCACGGTTCCGCGAAATCTTCCTTTTTCCAACTCGTGCAACCCTTCAATCGTCGTGCCCGCCGGACTGGTTACCATGTCTTTCAACGCGCCCGGATGCCGGCCGGTTTCCAAAACCATTTTTGCCGCGCCCAGGACGGTTTGCGCCGCGAGTTTCGTCGCGGTGTCGCGCGGCAAACCCGCCGCCACGCCGCCGTCGCTCAACGCTTCGATAAAAAGATAAACATACGCCGGACCGCTGCCGCTCAAACCCGTCACGGCGTCCAGCAATGATTCCTTGACCTGAAACGCGACGCCCACCGCCGAGAAAAGTTTCTGCGCCAGCGCCGCGTCATCGGACGTTGCGGATGCGCCCAATGCAAACGCGCTGGCCGAAGCGCCGACGAGCGCCGGAGTGTTAGGCATCACGCGAATCACGCGCGCGCCGTCCGGCAATTCCGATTCCAGTTTCGCAATCGTCACGCCCGCAGCGATTGAAATGAGCAAATGATGTTCCGTGAAATGTTCGCAAATTTCCGCGAGCACCGCGCCGGTCTGGTCCGGCTTCACCGCGAGAATCAGGATGTCCGCGAATTTCGCCACGTCGGGATTGAACGCGCAGGTGGCCGCTCCGACTTCTTTTGCGAAAGAGTCGGCGGCGGATTCATTGACATCGCCGGCGAGAATTTGTTTGGGCGAAACGAATCCGGCTTTGACGAAGCCTTTGGCCAGCGCCGTTGCCATTTTGCCCGCGCCGAGAAATCCGATTCTGATCGTGGAAGTCATGCCGCGTTTCTAACAGTTCAAGCGGACTTGCGGAAGCGAAAACGAAAGCGTCACGCGCGGATTTCCAATGAGCCGTCGCGCCGCAATCTGTATTTTCGTCCGCGCCACTCGATTTGATTTCCCGCGAATGCGCCCAGCCAAATCAACACCTGCAACAAATCCTTGACCGGCGCGAGCCAGAAAAATTTTCCATGCGCCCACGAACGCGTCAGCCGATGTTGCAGATTCAGCGCGGAAAAAATCCGGCACGCCAGCGCGCCGAGGAAAAACGCCAGCGAAATTCGATTTGGCTTTGCCGCGAGCCAGACCAGCGGCCAAAGCGTCGGGTTGCTGAGAACGCTGAAAAAATACGGCGCGGGTTGGCAGACGCGAATCGTTCGCGCCCAGCGAAGTTGATGTTTCCACACCGCGCGCCAGGACATCGGCGAATCCCAACATTCCACGACGACCGGGCAAAGCGCGATGCGAAAACCTTTTCGCGCGATGCGGTTTCCGAGTTGATAATCATCCGCCAGGCAATCCGCTAGCGCGTTGAATCCGCCGATTTCAGCGAGTTGTTTTCGTCGCGTCACCATCACCGCGCCGAGCGCGAAATCCAGCGGCTTGAGCGATTTCGATTGCAGCACCTGGCTCCAGAAATCCGCGTTGATCGCGATGGCTTCCCATTCCATTGCAAGCGTCGTTGGATTCGCGAGGCGATAAAAACAATTCACCAGACCGATCCCGGATTTTTCCAGATCCGCCACGGCATTTGCCAAAAAATCCGGCGGAACGCGCACGTCCGCATCGCTGATGACGAACACATCGTGCTTCGCGAGTTTTTCCAGTTCGGCAAGCTTGGAAACTTTCGCATTCGCACCTGCCAATGCGCCGCAGACGATCAATCGCGCGTCGCTCGCAGGAAATTCGCGCATGAGTTTTTCAACCACGGCAAAAACCGGATCGTTCGCCGACGCGACCGCGAAAAGGAATTGCATCGCGCCGGCGTATTTCTGCGCAAACCAGCTTCGCAGGCAATTTTCCGTCGCAGCATCGCAACCTTTCAGCGGTTTGAACAAAGTGACCGGCGGCCTGAAATTTTCGGTCGCGACCCGACGATGCAGTGGAAATCGCGCGGCGGCGAGCCATTGCCAGAGCAGCAGAACGACGCTCAGGCAGGCGAAAATTCCCAGGATTGCGTTTAAGATCACCGCAGGTTCCTAAACGCGCCGCGCTGCGCCCGCAAGAAAAGTTTTAATTAGACAAAACGAATCGGCTCGTGCGTCATCCAAATAACTGGATGCGGGACGATCCGGAATTGGAACGACTCTACGACGAACACGCGCAGGCGTTGTTCGCGTTCCTTTTGAATTTCACGCGCGACGAAAACGACACGAATGGGCGCTAGGCTTGTCTATTCAATGCAAATGAAACTCAGGCATATCATAGTTGTTATTTTGACGGCTGGGCTGTTTATCGAGTTGATTCTGCTGAGACATCTCCATAACCCACCGCCCGCCGTGGTTTCCGTAGAGGCATCCGCGAAATCGCCGGAAACTTTCGCGCCCAAGTGGGTGAAAAAGCGCATGCCGGTTTCGATGCCAATGCTGCAGACGAATACAAATTTCTATGGCCGATTAAAGCAAGATGGATATCGCACCATCGCTGCGGAAGATCTGAGTGAATATTTGGAGAAAAATCATCGCAACGCCGCCAGTCTTTTAGCGGCTTCACGAGTAACGGGCGACAGGGCGTTTTTGAAAGAAGCCATGGAAAAATTTCCCGATGATCCGCGCGTCGCATTGAAAGCGTATTGCATGGGCTCGCCCGATTCGCGCGATCCCGCCGAAACCCGGCATCAATGGCTGGAACGTTTGAAAAAATCGGATCCAGGCAATGCGTTAGGCAATTATCTTACCGTGGGTGATTATTTGAAAAGCGGCCGGATCGAGCTTGCGTTGCACGAAATGCAATCCGCGACCGGAAAAGCGAATTACGATGATTATTCGCTGGATTTCCTTGAAAACGCGGAAGAGGCGTATCGCGCGGCTGGCAAATCCGAACTCGAAGCAAAAGTCAGCGCCACGTATTCTCTTTTGCTTCCCACCGTATCAGACTTCAAAGAGACCAGCCGTGCATTAACTGATCTGGCCGGGCAATATCAGGCGTCAGGTGACACCGCATCCGCGCAGGCCAT
>DASSNZ010000299.1:0-12370 GCA_035701135.1 Verrucomicrobiia bacterium | reverse complement strand
CCAGATATTCGAAAATTCGGGTAGGCATGTTGATTTCGGTGAAAACGCTCCGGCGATTTGGGATAACTCCAATGTCGCAGTGTTCTATGGCTTCCACTATTTGCTTCCGGTTTCTCATTCCCATATAGCGAACAGCGCTTCCTAATCCCCGTTTTTGAACAGACTCCATGACTTTCTCGAAGTAAGGCGTGCTTTCGCCACAGATCATGATTGTCGCATTTGGGATGGATTTTCTTACGAGTTCAAGAGCATCGATCGCGATGTCCAATCCGTGTCGTGCCACCAACGATCCGTGGTAAAGAATTACAAAGCTCTTTGTTGAATCCGGTTTATCCGGGGCAGAGGCAATATCGCTCACGGGACGAAAACCAAATGTTTCATTATTTGGGGAATTCATCACAATCTGCATCTTTTCCCGCGGACAACTGCGTGAAGTGAATAGTCTTTTGAACGCAATATTTGGGGTCAGTGCCAGGTCTGCAAACCCAATGCTCCATTTCTCCGTCTTTTTCAAGAAACGAACCGCCAGACTGTTCGGGCCGAGATTAAAGATCGTCATCATCAGTTCCGGCATGGGATCGTGCAGGTCCAAAATTATTTTTGCGCCCAGCAACTTTGGAACAATCGCGCTGAATACCAAAATATCTGGCATGTTATGGACATGAACCAGATCGTAACGCCGACCAAGTGATCGTCGGGCGAGGAAAGCGAACGCTGCCGAAATGAAAGCTGAATATTGAAAGAGATACGCCAGCTTGCCGCCGCGCCGCCGCTTCAAGGGAACGCGAAAAATGTTCATTCCGTTAGATATCTCGCGCCTGGCTTCTGTTGGATTTCCGCGAAGACATAGAAAATCAATCTCTGCTCCCTCCCGGGCCAGAGCTTCAGCGGCGCGCCGGGGACGAGGGTCCGCCGGATAATGGGAAAACAGGACGACAGCTACGCGTTTTCCGTGAAGTCGCTTGGAATTTAAATCCTGGTGTCCGAAATTGAGATTTTGAATTTCCGGCGGTTTGGTTCTCTCAAGATTTTCTGACACTGTGCCGGGTGTTATGGGTGCCTTTGTGAACAAATTCGGTTTGGAGATGACAGGGGACCACGATTCGCCGGTAGAAAGGGAAAGGGTTGGAACCATTTCGTATCTTGGAACTGATCTGTCTTTCGTCAAACATACTTCTTCTTCACTATTTTTTATTGCATGTTCGCAGGTTAGAGCCACATGAGCGGCGATCTGTTTGGGGAGAACGTGCCAGCATTGATCCATATATCGGGATTTTACATCTCCGAGAAAACGCTTATAAAAATCTACTGGAAAAGTATGACGCGCGTGGCGATCATTCGCAAAGCGTAGGTAATCCGGGTGGACGTTCAGGAGAGCCATTCCGCCGTGTTCTATTATCCAATCCAATTTTTGAAACCAAATGTCCGGCCGAGTATCACGGAACAGGAGAAAAAGCGTGGAGTCCTGCGGCAGAGTGTAGGGAAGTTCAACGTAGCCGGTTTGACTTTGGTGTTTCGAGCTTCGGGTTTCGGGTTTCCGATTTTGCGGCACGGGTACCCAGAAGGGGAAAATAGTGCCAACGCCATCCGGTTGCGGCTCGAACGGGTCCGTATCGAAAGATGAACTGTCGTAAGCGACATCAAGATCGTGGAGCCAGTTTAGATTGTGGAGCATGAAACCGGAACGGAATCCAACCGCGCCCCAATTTTTGAGATATTTATTTATCCTGGCGGCTTTTTGTTTGAACTCATTGCGGTTCGTATAGAGTTTGCCATCGTGCCGTAGATCGTGGACGCCGACTTCGAAACCGTTTCGGGTGAGTTCGTCGCGCAGTTCTTTGGAAACGGTGTAAGGCCCTTCGGGAATGAAATTAAACGAGGAACGGAAACCAAGTTCCATTTCCAGCTTCATCAATTCCCGGCATTTTTCAAGGCCGTTCGGTCCTTCAACATCGTGCGTGAGGACGAATGCGAATTTTTTTCCATCCGGCCAGCCGGGCCAGTTCTGCGGCGGGGTTTCCGAGCCGGGCATGATGGGCCAAATGCCTTTTACCTTCTCGCGTTTGCGCATCGCAAACCAACGTCGGACGGACAGCCGCATCGCGGGCGGAACCATCGGCTTGATTTTGTAGTAGATGCGGTTGCGAAACATTTTTTTGAAATGCTGACAGCTGAAACGCTGACAAGCTGACAAACTGAAAGGCTGAAACGGTGAAAGGCTGAAAATTAAAATCCGCGTTTCCGCAGTTTCGATACCATTGTCGTGAAGATCGCTATCAACTCGTCGGTTTCTTTGTATAGATTTTCAATCTGTTCGCCGCCGATTCTGCAAGCTGAAATACTGAGGTTGAAACAAGGACGCGCCTGACGGCTTTAGCGTGTCAGTATTTCAGTTTTTCACCGTTTCCCTAAAGTTCCTGCTGCAACTGGCGCGGGACGTAGTTGCGGGTTTTGTTCAAAACGATTCCTACCGTCGCGTCGGATTTGGCGAGCATCGCGGTGGCGCGCTTGACGACTTCGGAATCGGTCTTTTCCGCTTCCACAACCATGAACACCATGTCCATGAATCGCGCCAGACGGCTGGTCGGGCTGATCTGGCTGACAGGCGGCATGTCGAAAATAATATAATCATAATCGCTGGCGCGCAGCTTGGGCATGAGATTCGAAAAACGCCGATGCAGGATTTGCGGCAATTTGCTGTTATTGACCGATTCGGACACGACGTAAAGATTTTCGCCGACCATTGCGGGATCGCGTTTTTCAGTTTCGAGCGCGTCGTCCAGTCCGCATTCGAGTTTTCCCTTTTTGAAATATGCCGCCGCGCCGCGTTCCAGTTCGTTCATATCCACGAGCAACACATTGCCTTCGCCGGTTTCAGAAAGACACGCCGCAAGTCCGCTCGCAATGGTGCTGACGCCGGAATGTCCGCCGCACGAAGTTACCGCGACAAGCTTGGGTGAGTGCGTGAGGTTTTGCGCTTCGAAATAAAGCAGCAGGCGATCGCGCAAGGTTTCAAAGTAGGAGCGCAACGCATGATTTTCCGTCCAGGCTCCGACTTCCGCTTTGGCCGCCGGGGCAATCGTAGATGCGCCATTTCCATTGGCCGCGTGGCCGTTGGAAGTATTTCCGTTCGCGCCGTTTCCATTGGTGGAATTCGCCGCGAGCAATTTTCTGTTGGACACGCCGTTGGTCAAAAGACTTTTCCCGTTCAGGCGCGCGCGGGGAATGGAGAGGAACAGCGGAACGCCGAGTTTGTTTTCGATTTCGATCGGGCGTTTGAAGGAGCGATCCAGATACATTTCGACGACGAACGCGAGCGCGAGTCCCGCGGCGAACGAGCCGGCCAGAACCATCAGTAGCGATTTCTGAAGTTTCTTCAAATCCTTGAACGGTGGAGTAGGTGATTCAATCACGCTGATGTTGGAAAGCCGCCCCGCCCCGAGCGATTCATCAAGCCGCGCGCGTTCGAGATTCGCCTGGAAATAGCGATAGCTTTGCTCTTGAAGATCGCGTTGACGTTGCAGATCGGTGATTTTGCCTTCGTTGCTGTCCACGGCGGCAACTCCTTTTCTGATGTCCTGCAATTGCTGGTTGAGCACGGCAATTCGGGATTGAATCGCGCGAACTTTGGCCAGTTCGTTTTCAAGCGTCATGCGCGCCACCGCCCGGCTGTTGTCCGGACTGGAAGCAATCGTGGGAGTGGCGATCAATTGGGGATAATCTTTTTCCAATTGGTCTTTCTTTTTCTGGTTATCGGCGATTTGTTTTTGAATTTCCGTGACGCGGGGGCTGGTCGGCTGGAATTGGAGCAGGCGTTCCTGTTCGATTTTTCGGAGATTGGGGAGCAGCGTGGAAACCCTTTTGTATTCCTCGAGTTTGTCCGATGGGGGCGCGGTTTGGGCGACTTGCGCGGGAGCGTTTGTTGCGGTCGCGGCGTTGAGCAGATTCGTCATGCCGCCCAAAGCGGCGGTGCGTTCCGCGAGTTCGGCCTGCGCATTGTATAAATCCTCCTGAACTTTCATGAGCCGGTCGGAGTAGGCTTTTTTGGTGTCCTCCAGCGAAATGATTCCAAGGTCATTTTTCGTTTTTCGCAAATCGGCTTCGGTTTGGGACAGCCGATTTTTCAGTTCGGTCGTTTGCTGAGTGAAAAAGTCCTCGAGCGTGCCGCCGACCTGATGGATTTGAGCGTGTTTATCCAGGTATTTCGCGATGAGTTGATTTAATACCGGCTGCACGACGGTGCGGTCAGGATGCGCGAATGTGACCTGAATGACAGTGCTTTTACCGGGCGCGTCCACCATGAGTCCGCCGCGAATCAATCCGGCGGCCTGGTAACGGTCGTTTCCGCCGCCGGCTTTGGCCAGAATATTGGAAGGCCCCACGGCGTCGGCCACTTGCAAAGCAAGATCGTAGCTGGTGAGAATCTGGATTTCCGAATCAATGATGTCGGCGCCGCGCTGTCCGGTTTTTTGAACGCTGGATTGCGCTCCGGTCGGGTCGGGCGAGGTGTTGTCCTCGACGTACCGAACGAAGAGTTTGGCTTCCGATTGATATTTGGCCGGCCACAATTCCCACATCGCAACGGCAGCGGTGATTCCGATGGCCCAGATAATGAGAATTTTCCATTTATGCCGGAACAATGTGTGGTAAATATCGCCCAGATTTAATCCCGGGGAAGGGGATTGATGAGGTTTTTCATTCATAGGAACCTTATTGGGAAAAGCGGAAAAACTGAAATGCTGGAACGGTGAAATTTAAAGATTCGGATTAACGCTGAGGCACGGAAGGGACGCGGAAAATCCGCTGAAAAACTTTAAAAAATTATTCACAAAAGAATAGTTCCTATGCGTCTCTGCGGTGAATCTGAAAGGCTCAATACTTATGCGATGTGTTTGTAAAGCAATGCGCCGACGAGCCGGGCGGCAGATGTTGGCATGACGTGGAAAACGCGATTGTGCCAGCCGTAAACTTCGTCGCGATCCGTGACGAACGTGTTTTTTTGAAAATCGTATTTAAAATAATTTATCCGATGTTCCACCGCGCCCCAGCCAAGTTTGAAACGGCGAAGGCCTTCGTTCGCGAGGGAAGTGCGGCCAAAATCCAATGTTTTTTTTCCCGCGCGCGCGCACCACTGAATCGCTTCCCACATGACGAGATTGTTTGCGCGAAAATCGAGCAGCGCCGGATCGGACGCGCCGAATTTATAAATCGCCTTCGCGCCGTAATGAAAAAAAATGGCGGATGCGGCAACGCGATTTTTGACTTTTGCTGAAATCACAAATCCCATCCCGCGCGCGATGATTTCTTCGTGAATATTGCGGAAAAATCGAAACGGCTGCGGCGGCAATCCATGACGTTTCCGGGTCTGGCAATGAAGCGAATAGTACTCGCGAACCGCATCGGGCTTTGTCGAAATTTCAACGATAAGACCGGAGCGTTCGGCTTTGCGAACCGCGCGTTGAACGGATGGTTTAAATCCGGCAAACAGGCGGTTCGCATCTTCGGCAATTTCGAGCGCGTGACCGTAAAACGAAAGCGACGGCCAGGCATCAGACAATCCAAAATTTTTCGGCTCGGCCCGGCATTCGAGATATTTCCAGCCATTTTTTCGCCCGAGTTGAAGCGCATTTTCGAACAGCGATTTCCGTTCGGCGGCAGTTCCAAGCGGTTCGCAAAAATCGGTGAACGGAAGAGAAATTCCGCGTTTGCCAGTGAGCCGGCTGCTCACTTCCATCAAAGGAAGCAGCGCTGGAATTTCATTCCCGTTGTTTGTCGAAAAATAAACCGGTCTAAAACCGTAAGTGCGGTTCAGCACGGCGGACCAGGCGGCGCTGTGAAAAATTCCAAATTGCGGTTGACCGGCAAACGGCGCGTCCCAATCCGAAGCCGTTGTCGGAGTGATGTCTTGGGTTTTCCGCACGCGCGTATCTGAATGGGCCGGAACCATGCAAGGAAAATTGCTCGACCACGAATGGACTCGAATGGACACGGGCAAAACAGATTTTGCGTAATGGAATGGCCGAGGCGCGGATGTTCGTGCCACTAAGCCTTGACCGCGTTCGTCGCCGGAATTTTTCGAATTACGCGGGCCGGGTTGCCGGCGACAATCGCGTTGTCGGGAACATCTTTTGTCACCACGCTGCCGGCGCCGACGATCGCGCGTTCGCCAATCGTGATGCCGCAAAGCAGTGTCGCGCCGGAACCGATGGACGCGCCGCGTTTGACGCGCGTTGCGACGCATTTCCAATCCGCTTCAGTTTGCAAGCCGCCTTCCGCGTTGGTTGCGCGAGGGAACAAATCGTTCGTGAACGTGACGCCGTGGCCGACAAAAACCTCGTCTTCCAATGTGACGCCTTCGCAGATAAACGTGTGGCTTGAAACCTTGCAACGGCTCCCGATTTTTGCGCCTTTTTGAACCTCAACGAACGTGCCGATTTTCGTGTCGTCGCCGATTTCGCAACCATAAAGATTGACGAAACCGAAAACGCGGACGCCTTTTCCGAGCCGAACATCGGACGCGATGAGTTGAAGGTGTTGAAGCGAATTGGACACGCGTTTTTTGAGTTTTGAGTTCTGAATTTTTAATTCTGAGTTTCAGATGTCAGGCAATCAGAACCAATCCGTTCACGCGCGAACCATGCTTTCCTGAACTTCCGGCACGAAAAGTTCCTTGGATTTTTTGCCGTTCTCCACGCCATTTTTTCCGGGCTTTTTCGAATTCGCTGAAAACGCCAGTTGCACAGGCGCGCCTCCTTGTTTCAGTGAGGCGGAGGATGCTTCGAGAATTTGCACGAGTTCCAATCCTTTGTTTCCGTCGGTCAGCGGATGAATGCCTTCTCGGATGCAATCCAGGAAATGCTGGCATTCGGATTTCAACGGCTCTTCCTGCTTGATGTAGGGGACATACATATCGCCGTAATGATAGGCGTATTGGAAATCGCCGAACGTGTCGTAATGCGGCGGACGATCCACGCGCGCGTCGTAGATTTTGATTTTTTCAATCGAAGCCACGTCATCATAAACAATCATGCGTTTGCTGCCGACGATGGTCATTTCACGCGTTTTGCGCGGATCAAGCCAGCTGCTCTGGATGATCGCGGAACGATTCTGGCGGAAATTCAGGCACATTGTCGTAACGTCTTCAACGCCCGGCGTGACATGCGCGCTGCCGCGGCAGTTCACGCTGACCGGAGTTTCTTCCATGATGTGCAGAATGATGGAAATATCATGGGGCGCGAGGTCCCACGCGACGTTGATGTCTTTCTGGAAAAGCCCGAGATTCAAGCGGCGCGCGTTGATGTAGCGGATGTCGCCGAGGTCGCCCCATTCGACGACTTCCTTGATTTTGCGAACGGCGGGCGAATAAAGGAACGTGTGACCGACCATGAGAATGAGGCCGTTTTTCTCGGCGATGTCCACCAGTTCCTGGCATTGCTCGACGGATGCCGCCATCGGTTTTTCGATGAACGTGTGTTTGCCGGCGAGCAGGCTGGCTTTGGCCATGGGGAAATGATGCTTGACGGCGGTGGCGATCACGACGGCGTCCAGTCCCGCGCCGTTGAGCATGTGATTGAAATCCATGGATCCTTCGACTTCAGGATACAGGTTTTGAAGATGCCTCAATCGTTCTTCGCTGAGGTCGCACATCATTTTCAGGCTGCAACCGCGCAGCGACCTGAAATTGCGAATGAGGTTTGGGCCCCAATAACCGCAGCCAACGACTCCGACTTTGATTTGTTTTGTCATAATTTGCTCCTGAAAAAAAGGAATAGGTTTGATTGCTGATGGATGTGAGAAGATTGCGTCAATGTTGACCCGTCGCCGGAACGGGCGTGGCGGCATTGCGTTTGCCGCGCATCTCGCGCGCCTGCGAAATGATGGCGGGAATGGTTTTGAAAATGATTTCCAGATCGAGCGCGAGGGATTTGTTTTCGGCGTAGTAAATGTCCAATTGGATCATTTCCTCGAAAGTCGTATTATTTTTCCCGCTGACCTGCCACAAACCCGTCAGGCCGGGAACCGCTTTGCATCGTTGGCGATGCGTTTCGGTGTATTGCTCGTATTCGTAAGGCACGCAAGGACGCGGGCCGACGAGGCTCATATCGCCGCGCAGGACGTTGAAAAGCTGGGGCAATTCATCCAGTCCCAGCGCGCGCAGAATTCGGCCGCCGGGAATGACGCGCGGGTCGGCTGCGTCAAGTTTCTTCATCGGCAGATTCGAGCCGATGAGATTCTGCAAATGCCCGGCGTGAACGCTCGTGTCCGCGTTGACGCGCATCGTGCGGAATTTGAAGCAGACAAAACGTTTGCCGAGAAATCCAATCCGTTCCTGGCGAAACAAGGCCGGTCCGGGCGAAAGTGATTTGATGACCGCCGAGATGATCGCCATCAGCGGCAACCACACGGGTGATGTGATGAGAACGCAAAAAATATCGAGCGAACGTTTCCACAGCGGCAATTCCCTCAATTTTTCAGGCGCCACGTGATTACGGCGGGATGAAACACCATTTCCAAAGGCATTCACCTTCGGTTTTGGTACCCGAACTATCCATTTGGTCGAATCCATACAAACCTTTCTTCGAATCCGCACTTTCCGCGTGCTGATCAGAAGGGCAGAAATGGGCGCAAAGCTCCGCACTTGCTCGCGTCGCCCATAGCTTCGCCAGCTTCACTTCTTCCACCAATCCCGTTCATGCCATGCCGGGTGCGAGCGGCTTTCCGCCGTCCCGGAACTGAATTGTCCGACTACGCCGCCGCCAATGAAGGCAGCAAATCCGCCATGCTGCGGTTTTCGCAACTGACGGAATGGCGATCCACTTCCACCACGGTCGGACGACCCAAAATATCCAATAAAATCTGAACGCGACGACGCGCCGGCATCGTCCGCAAAACAACCGCTTCAAATCCGCAAAACGCGCCTTCCGCCACCAGCACTTCCGCGCCCGGCGCGAGCGAATCCTCCACCGGCATCGGTTCTCCCGACGCAAAGCATTCCCGCAAATCCGCAATAACACTGTCGGGAACCGTCGGAACCTGATCGCCGAAATGCACCAGACTGCTGATGCCGGAGACGTAGCGAATGTCATTCAATTCGTTCGCGGAACAGTGGACAAAAACGTAGCAGGGAAAAAGCGGTTCCACGCTGCGGACCGGTCCGCGTTGCGTGGCGCGTTCGACGCGAAGCTGCGGGTTGAAAACGCGCAGACCGAGATTCCGGCCCAAATTCGCCGCGGCAATATGTTCGTGTTTCGGTTTCGTCCGCGCGCAATACCAGGCTGGGGAAAAATCGAGATTCATAAGCAGCGTCGTTTTTCCGCGTTCGCAATTTTGCGCGATTGAATTTTTACCGGAATGAGTTTCGGGAGATTCGGTGTGAAGGCGTTTTGGATCACTTCGCAGAGCGACGACAGCGCCGTTGCGAAGCTCGGGTTTCGAGACGGCTCGAAACCAAAACATTTTTGTGATGGCCTTGTGGCTGCAAATTTCACGTTTGAAATGCTGCAGGAACCATGGGGTTTTGTCTGTAGCGGACAATGCTGATTTTTGCGTCCCCGGATTCCATTACAGGTTTGTAGCGGATACCAGTACAGGACGTAATGGTGGATTTGACAATAACCTGAGCAGGTTACTCAGGAAACGCTGAAAAGACTGGAAACTGAAGTGGCGAATCAATTCGATGGAGGAAGAATTTAACACAGAGAGGCGGAGGACGCGGAGATTCGCAGAGAAGAGTTGAAAACCGGAAAATCCAAACTTCGGAACCCATTTCTTTACGCTTCTCACCGTCCTCTGCGTCCCTTCGCGTTCTCCGCGCCTCTGCGTTAAAAAATCTCGGACTCTGAAATCTACGAAGCTGCGGAAATGGCTAGCTTTTCCTTGTGCCAGTTCATGCTTTGCTCGTAAGCGTGCGCGATTTTCAGAATTGTTTCCTCGCCAAACGGTTTCCCAAGCAGTTGCAGGCCAATCGGGAGTTTCGGATTTTGGGTTCCGGGCTCCGGGTTTGTAAATCCGCACGGAATGCTGATGCCGCAATTCCCGGCGAGATTGCACGAAATCGTGAAAATATCCGACAGATACATCTGGAGCGGATCGGATTTTTCGCCGTCTTTGAACGCCGGAGTCGGCGTGGTGGGTGTGACAATGGCGTCCACTTTTTCAAATGCTTTTAAAAAATCGTTGCGAATCAGCGTCCGGACTTTTTGCGCGCGCAAATAATAAGCATCGTAATAGCCGCTGCTCAAAACGTACGTTCCGAGAATAACGCGCCGTTTCACTTCCGCGCCGAAACCCGCCCCGCGCGTTTTGCAATACATCTCCGTCGGATCGCCGCCCGCCACGCGGGTTCCGTAGCGCACGCCGTCGAATCGCGCCAGGTTCGCGCTGGCTTCCGCTGTGGCAATAATATAATAAGTCGCGACGGCGTAATCCGTGTGCGGCAGGGTAATTTCAACAATTTCCGCGCCGAGTTTTTCAAGCTGTTTCACCGCCGCGTCCACGGCGAATTTCACTTCGGTATCCAGTCCGCCAATCATGTATTCTTTGGCCAGGCCGATTTTCAAACCCTTGATTTCACCAGTCAAAACGGCTGAATAATCCGGCACCGGTTGCGGCACGCTGGTGGAATCAGCGGAATCAATTCCGCTCAATATTTTCAACAGCATAGCCGAATCGCGAACGTCTTTTGTGAACGGCCCGATCTGATCCAGCGACGACGCGAACGCGACCAGGCCATATCGGGAAACGCGCCCGTAAGTCGGTTTCAAACCAACGCAGCCGCAGAGCGCCGCAGGCTGCCGGATCGAGCCGCCGGTATCCGAACCCAGACTCGCGATGCACTCGTCCGCCGCGACCGCCGCCGCCGAGCCGCCCGACGAACCGCCGGGAATCCGGCTGAAATCCCACGGATTTTTCGTCGCGCCGAAAGCCGAATTTTCCGTCGAACTGCCCATCGCAAATTCGTCCATGTTCAACCGGCCGAAAACAATTGCGCCTGCGGCTTTGAGTTTTTGGATGACCGTCGCGTCGTAAGGCGAAACGAAATTTCCCAGAATTTTCGAGCCGCAATTCAACGGCTGGCCTTTGACCGCAATGACGTCCTTGATCGCGATTGGAATTCCCAGCAACGGTTTTTCTGCGGGAACAACGCCATTTGCGAGTTCCTTGTCCGCGAAATCCGCTTGCGCCAGCGCGTCGGCGGCGTCGTAACTCAAAAACGCGTGAACTTTTCCGTCCACGCGCTGGATTTGGTCCAGGCACGATTGCGTGATTTCGCGGGCGGAAGTTTCCCGCTGTGCGAGTCTGGCCGTGAGTTCGGAAATAGTCAGTTGATTGAGCATGAATTTTTAATCATGAATAAACACAAACCGACACGAATGGCTCGGGACATCTTTGTGTTTTCGTATTCATCGTGTGAATTCGCGGTTGTTACTCCACGATTTTCGGGACAATGAAAAGACCGTTGGCTTTTGCCGGCGCATTGGCGAGCGCATCTTCGTTCGACATGGATGGGCGCGTTTCGTCGGAGCGCATCACGTTCACGAGCGGAAAGGCGTGCGCGGTCGGCTCCACACCGCTGACGTCCGCCTCGTTTAATTTTTCGATGTATCCGAGAATATTTCCGAGCTGCGCGGAAAGGTTTTTTTCCTCCTCTGGAGAAAGCGCGATTCGCGCGAGATGCGCGACGTATTTGACATCAATTTCGGCGGCTGCCATAGCGGAAGATTAGAATTCCGCCGATAAACTTCCAAGCGCCAAGTTGAACCGTGCTTTGAAATCCGGGGAGCGCACGCCGCTGGCGTGCCATTTTCGGCGGCTCGCCGAAAATCATCCGCTTGGAATTGCGTTAAATTCGCGAATTGGATTGTAAAACATTCTTCCTTTCCCTCCGTTTAAAAACAGCGACCCAAATTCCGGCAAACTTGACATTTGCCGGCGCGTGCTATAACCAAAGCTCGCAATGTTTAATTCCGCGTTTTTCAATATGATCATGGCGATCATTATCAGCTCCGGTCCGGGGCTTGGATAACGCGCGCCGATTTACGCAAATTTCATCCAAAGCCTCGAGTTTCTGCTCGGGGCTTTTTTGTTTCAAGAATCCATTTTATGAAAAATCAAACGAACAACGTGGTTCCGCTTTCGGAAATCGTCGCGGCGCGCGGGCGGTTGAACGGAGCGATTCGTTACACGCCCTGCGTGGAATCGGCGGCACTGAGCGAATTGACCGGCGCGCGCATTTTCTGCAAACAGGAATTTCTCCAGCGCACCGGCAGCTTCAAGGAACGCGGCGCCCGCAACGCGTTGATGCAACTCACGCCGGAGCAATCGCGCGCCGGAGTTATCGCCGCGTCGGCTGGAAATCACGCGCTCGGAC
>DASSNZ010000298.1:0-2292 GCA_035701135.1 Verrucomicrobiia bacterium | reverse complement strand
ACATTTCATTCCATCGCGTTTCGGCTCGACTGCGAATCGTGTCGAAATCCGCGTTTCCAATTTCGGATTCCAGATTGCGCTCGGCCTGTTCCGGGCTGATGAATGACGACGCGACTTTACATTCGACAATTTTATTTCCGGCGGTGTCGAACTGAACGTACGCGCCGGCCTGTTTTCCGGAAAGCCGGGTTTGATTTTCCAAAATAGTCTTCGACCAGACACCGTGCGCGGAAAACGGACGGTCGAATTCAATGACGAAATAATTGCTCGAATAAATATGAGGCGCGTCGCCGCAGCGATAACGCACCGCGCCGATGATTTTGTTTTCGTTCGGAATAATTTCCACGGACGCGCCCTTGTCGAATTCATCCAGAACGATGTAGGAATTTCCGGGTTGATCGAAAGTGAAACGGAAGCGCGCCGCGCGCTCGGTTGGTGTCACTTCGGCTTTCACCTTCCATGTATCAAGAAACACACTGTAGTAATCCGGCCGCGCGATTTCGTTTTCATGATGAAATTCCGACGCGCGGTCCTTGTCCGTCACCACCAGTTTTCCCGAAACCGGCATCAGCGAAAACATCGCGTAATCGCCGATCCACGGACTCGGCTGATGCGTCTGGCGAATGCCGCGAATCCGGTCCTGGCGATATTGATAAAAAAATGAATCGTTTTGCGGCTGCGTGTATGGCGCCCAGGTGTTCATCGGAAACGGCAACGCGATGGCGGGATATTCATTTCCGTGCGAAAAACTTCCCGTGGAATCCGTTCCCATCAAAGGATTCACAAGATTGACGAGCGAAGTTTCGTGTGAATTTCCCGGCCAGAAATTTTCGGCGCGCGAAAGATGAATTCCGGCGCAAGAGGCCAGCATGAGGACGACAACAAATTTTTTCATTCGATTGATTTCAGCAAATGCCCGGACAAGCTGCGAAAAAATTTCCCCGTGCGCGAGCCTATTCACTGCATTGGCGGCGAAAAATTCGTCCAACTGAATGCCTCAATTTCACAACCCATTTTCCGGCGTGGCGAACTTGTATTATCGCGCGTATGCTCCCGCGCCGACCAATCCCGTTTCGGTGATGGAACAGGCTTCCTGGTATGTTTCGTAATCTGTGTTGACGCCCCACAAGTCATGCCGCGCGCCCGCAAGGACATTCTCGGCGGCCAATCGTCCCATGAGAATGGAGTGGTCCTGGTTATTGTATTTGAACGAACCGTACCGCCCGATGACTTGAAGTCCACTGAGCGTGTCGAGAAATTCCCGAATCCGCCGCAGCGGTTCCTGGTAGCCGCGACGGTAAACCGGATAACATTTCGGTATTCGAAACACGAATCTTCGCCCCAGTTTCTCCGGATGTTTCACCAGCCCGGACTTTACGATTTCCTCTTTGGCCACTGCAGCAAGCAATTCCTCGTCGCGCCTCCAGAATTCGTCCCCGGCATCGCACCAATATTCGAGCGCGAGAATGGCGTGCGGGCTGCCGCCATAAAGCTGCGGCGCCCAATTGCGAAAATTCGTCACGCGCCCCATCCGCAGTTCCGGGCTGTGAATGTAAATCCAATTGTCCGGAAACGGATTCTCATTCAACACCTCCAGATAGACCAGAATCGTGTTGCGAAACTGAAGCTGATTGCAGGCATTCACGATCTCCGCCGGCACGCCATCCAATTGCCTTGCCAATACGGTCAAAGGCATCGTTGAAATAATGTGATCGCAGAAACGCATTTCTCCCGATGCCAATTCTACCCCAATCGCCCGGTTGTTTTTCAGCAATACCCTGGCGACCGGGGTATTCAAATGAATTTTTCCTCCGCGCTCCCGAACGGCTTCGGCCATGCGCTCATAGACCATGCCTGTCCCGCCAACGGGATACGCGAATTCATCCACGAGAGTGTGATGCTGTTTTCGATTTCCAGGCAGCAGCGCGCTTTTCACGGCGGCTGAGAGGGAAAATTTCTTGATCCGTTGCGCGGCGAAATCCGCGTCCAGTTCACTGCATGAAATGCCCCAAAGCTTTTCGCTGTAGGTTTTGAAAAAGATTTCAAACAACCGCATTCCAAACCGGCGGCAAACCCAATTCTCGAAACTGCCGTTTTGTCTAGCGGGGGAAAACAGTTGACTCGCGTAACTACCGAGACAACGCGTAGCTTCGACAACGCCCAGCTTTGCCAATGCGTCAAATGCCTCCAGTGGATATTGAAACAACTTGCCGTTGTAGAGAATGCGGGTCTGGCGATTGACCATGATGTAATCACGGCCTATGACTTCAAGCCACAGTTCGTTGACTCTGG